>DATLLQ010000252.1:0-6523 GCA_035537775.1 Vicinamibacterales bacterium
CGCGGACGATCCGACGGTGAACGCTTCTATGTCGAGGATGTCGCGGATTACGTGAGCGACGTGGCCGCCACGGTTGCGCTCGCGAAGTCGCGCCATGCCGGCCTGCCGGTGTTCCTGCTCGGGCACAGCGCGGGCGGTGTCGTTTCCTCGGTCTACGTCCTGGAGAACCCGACGGCGCTGGCCGGGTTCATCTGTGAGAGCTTCGCGTTTCAGGTTCCGGCGCCCGGCTTTGCCCTGGCGGCGATCAAGGGCCTGAGCCAGGTTGCGCCGCGTCTGGCCGTGCTGAAGCTCAAGAACGAGGATTTTTCACGCGATCCGAAGGCGGTCGAAGCGCTCAACAACGATCCGCTCACCGCGCACGAGGCGCAGCCTGCGGCGACCGTGGCGGCGCTGGTCCGGGCGGACGAGCGGCTGCGCGTGGAGTTCCCGCACATCACCATGCCGCTGCTCATCATGCATGGCACCGACGACAAAGCCACGGTCTGCCACGGCAGCGAGTTCTTCTATCAGACGGCCGGATCGAGCGACAAGACGCTCAAGCTGTATGAAGGGCACTACCACGATCTGCTGAACGACATCGGAAAGGAAGCGGTGCTGGCGGATATCACGTCGTGGATTGGATCCCGTATCGGGAAGGCCTGACGCGTGAGCGGCCAACCTCACCTGCACAGTGGTGAGGATGACCGCCCGCACGCTTGGTTAGTTCACCGTGATCGAAGGACTCTTCGCGAGCAGTGTGTAGCCGCTGTTCTGAAACAGTCGGAATTCGTAGGTACCCGGAGTATTCGGCATCGCCACCGTCCACGTGGTGGTGGTCACGTTCTGGCCGACGTAGGTCCACTGAATGTAGCTGGTATTCGGCGAACTGGCCTGGGCAAGCGCCAGCCAATCGGTGATGCCGCCGTACCCGCCCGTAAGCGTCACCGTGACCAGAGCGCCGCGCGCCGCCGTCGTGGTGCTGACGGTCAGGGCCGGTGGAGCTCCCTGGGAGACGGTGATTGGCGCACTCGTCGCCAGCCGTTGGTTGCTGCCGGTGAGCAGCCTGAACTCGAACGTGCCAGGGGTCGTCGCAACGACAGTCCACGTGCGCGTCGTCACTCCGCTGCCGACATACGTGTACTGCAGATAGCTGCTGTCGCCCGATCCGGCCGCCGCAAACGAGATCCAATCGCCCGCGCCGCCAAAGCCACCGGTCAACGTCACGGTCACTGACGTGCCCGTCGTGACCGTGGTCGAGCTGACCGTCAGTGTCGGCGGAGACCCGGCGGTCGCGGTAATCGGCGCGCTCGTCGCCAGGCGGCTGTTGCCAGGCGTGAGCAGCCGGAATTCAAAACTGCCCGGGCTCGTGATGGTGACGGTCCACGTTTTCGTCGTGACTCCGGAGCCGACATACGTGTATTGCAGATAACTGCTGTTGGGCGATCCAACGGCCGCCAGCGCCAGCCAGTCTCCAGCACCGCCGAAGCCGTTGTTCAACGTCACGGTCACCGACGTGCCGGTCGTGACTGTCGTGGAGCTCACGGTCAACGTCGGCGCGGTCTGGACGGGGAACGCACGCGGCGCGGATGAAGCTCCGGTGCCCGGGTCGAACACAGTGATCTGCGCCGTGCCAGCCGCCGCCAGATCGCTCGCCGGAATCGACGCGCGTAACTGACCCGTGCTGACGAACGTCGTGGCGCGATTGGCACCGTTCCACCGCACGATCGATCCGGACGTGAAGCTGTTGCCCTCGACCGTCAGCGTGAACGCCGGGCCGCCGACACCTGCAGCCGCCGGAGAAAGCGACGTGATGACCGGGCCGGCAAGAACGGTGACCGCGGGGCTGGTGGCCAGCCGCGTGTATCCGTAGTTTTCGAAGAGCCGGAACTCATACTGTCCCGGGTTCGGCGGCGCATTGACCGTCCAGGTGCGTGTGGTGACACCGGCGCCAACGTACGTGTACTGCACGTAAGTCGAGTTCGCGGTTCCAACACCCGCCAGCGCGATCCAGTCTCCCCCTCCGCCCGTGCCGTTCGTCAGCGTGACCGTGACCGAGCCGCCTCCGGAGACGGATGTCGAGCTGACGGCAAGAACCGGTGTCGTGCGAATGGTGAACGGCAGCGTCGCGGACGTGCCGCCGCCCGGCGACGGCGAGAACACCGTCACGCTCGCGGAACCGGCCGCCGCGATGTCACCCGCGCCAATCGCCGCTTGAAGCTGCGTGGCGCTGACGAACGTGGTTGGACGGCTGGCGCCATTCCAGCGCACCACCGAACCGGACATGAACTTGCTGCCGTTCACGGTGAGCGTGAACGCCGGTCCTCCGGCCATGGCGAAGGTCGGCGAGAGTGACGTCGCGACCGGCGTCGGGTTGACCGACGCATCGACCGTCACCACCGGGCTCTTCGCCGCCAGGATGTTCTCCGAGCTGATGAACAGGCGGAACTCGTACGTGCCGGCCGTGTCGGGCATCGTCACCGTCCACGTCCGATCGGTGACGCCATCGCCGACCCAGGTCCACTGGAGATAGTCGTCCTCGTCAGCGCCGGTTCTCGCGAGTGCCAGCCAGTCGCTGTCGCCGCCAAAGCCACGCACCAGCGTCACCGTGACCTGGCTTCCCGGCGAGACCACTGACGCGCTCACTGTCAGCGCCGCCGGCGGGTCGATCGTGAAGGCGATCGCGTTCGTCGTGCCGCCGCCTGGACCAGGCGTGTGCACACTGACCTGCGCGACTCCTTCAGCAGACAGATCGCTGGCAGGGATCGATGCCTCGAGCTTCGTCGTGCTGATCAGCCGGGTTGGCCGGTCGGCGCCGTTCCAGCGAACCACCGAGAACGTGCTGAAGTTGCTGCCGATCACCTGAAGCTTCAGCGGGATGCCGCTGGCCCGCCCTCGCGTTGGATTCGTCGCGCTGATGGACGGGACGGGATTCGTCACCGAAACATAGGTGGCCAGCGCGCGCAGCAACCTGATGCGCGGAATCGTGGACGTGCCGAAGAACCGGTTGTCCGTGATCGAGAGGCCGGTCGAGCGGAACCTCGCGAGCATCTCCGTCACGCTGGCGCCCGGAGCCGCCTGGCGCAGCACGGCCCATGCTCCCGTGACATGCGGGGTGGCCATCGACGTGCCGCTGAATTCCGCAAAGGAGCCGCCAGGGACTGACGACGTGATCGCTTCACCAGGCGCGAACAATGACAGGAATGACGCGACGTTGGAGAACGACGACACCTGATCGTTCTTGTCGGTCGAGCCGACGCTCACGGCCGACGAGATGCAGCCCGGGGTTGACATCGCGAACGGAACGCCGCTGTTGCCGGACGCCACGACTGTCGCCACGCCAATCGCGCGCAGGTTGTCGATCCCCGGCTTGTATGGCTCGGAGTCGCACGGCGCCGTGAAGAGCGCGCCGCCGAGGCTCATGTTCACCGCGGCGATCGGCATTCCGCCGAGCGCCCTGGCATAGACAAGTTCCAGCGCTGCGACCACGTCGGACGCGTGCGCGCCGGTGCACGGCGCAACTCCGCCGCACTGGTTAGGATCGAGGACCTTCACGAACACCTGAATCGCGAGCAGGTTCGCGCCCCTGGCCACACCGGCTATCGGTTCTCCAGGCGACGGCGACGGATGGTTGCCCGCGATGATGCCGGCGACGTGGGTGCCGTGAAAGCAGGTGCTCAGCGTGCATGGCGTCGCCGATCCCGGACCGGTCTGCTGATCGAGCCCATTCGGGCACAGCGATTCGGTCTCGCCGGGCACGTTCAGCGAGAAGCAGGCTTCGTCGACCACCTTTCCAGCCAGGAACGGGTGGTTCTTGTCCACACCGTTATCGAGGATGGCGACGACCGTCCCGCTGCCGTCGTATCCGGCATTCCACGCCTGGTCTGCCTCGACGAGCGGCACGCTGTCGCTCAGCACCGGGAACAGCAGCACGTCGTCCATCACGCGGAGGACGTCTGGATCGGCTGCCAGCGCAGCGCGCTCTTGAGGGTTCACGTTGAGGACGATGAAGGGAACGGTCGCAAACTGACGCTGAGCGGGTCGCGGACGGACGGGCAGCCGCGACAAGACCTGCGCGGCCCGATCGGCGATCGCCTGCCGCTGGCCGATCACGGCCGGCACGTTCGGCAGATTGGCTTCAGGCGTGAGTGTCGAGGGCAGTCGCAACTCGACGATGACTCTGGAATCCTGGGCCGATGCCGTGACGACCGACGCCATCAAGAGCAGCCCGGACCATAGGACCGTGAGCGCGGCGCGCACGCGTGTCTGCCTCATAACATCCCTTCGAATGCAGCGACATGAAGGTCGCGGCCCGGGGGATAAAGACAAGTAGCGTGCCTTGTTGAGGTAGCTGTGAAACCGGGAGGAATAGATTCAGCGCTGCACAGGACTGCAGGCGGCACGGCCGCTTGTGTCAGTCGGGTACCAACTCTGTCTAGTCGGCCGTTGCACTAATCTTCGATAGATGCTCGGCTATCTTCGACGCACTCCGTCCGCGGGATTGCTGCTGGTACAACTGGTCGGCATCCTTTTGTACCCGTGGATGGAATCATCGCCGCGCGGGCGCACCGTCTTGGGCGCCTTTGGCGTCCTGGTCCTCGGCGTCGCGCTGCGGATCGTACGGCGCTCACCGTGGCTCACGTGGCTGGGCGTCGTGCTCGCGCTGGTAGTCGTCGCGCTGTTCGGGGTCAATGCCGTCGCGCCCCATCCGGCGTTGCGCGTCGCGATCGCGGTGGTCGCGTCCGCCTTCTATTTCTACGCGACGGGAAGCCTTATCGCGTACATGCTCCAGGACTGGGTCGCCACCACCGACGACCTCTTCGCGGCCGGCGCCACGTTCACGCTGCTGGCGTGGGCATTCGCGTTTGCCTACACGGCATGTGATGCGATTTCCCCTGGAAGCTTCAGCGCGCCGGTCAATCCAACAGGTCCGCGCACCTGGATGGAGTTGCTGTTTCTCAGCGTCGCCGTTCTCTCGAGCGTCGGGCTGAGTGACATCCTGCCGGTGACGGGAATGGCACGCGCGCTCGTGATGCTGGAGTCGTTCGCCGGCGTGATGTACATCGCATTGGTCGTCTCCCGATTGATCGGCTTCACCATGCTCCGCCGGGATCGGACGTAGCGGCGAAGCACGCGTCACAGCGCGCACCACATCGTCAGCCGCTAGCTCCGGAGCGGCAGGAGCGCACGCAGGCGCGGCTCCCGCAGGTACAGGCCTCCCCAGAGGAGAAGGGCAACGTAGATGGGAAAGAGCGTGTGAGTCAGGAGTGGACTCGAGATGCGCACGTGGGTGGCAATCGCGCCACCCAGGTACCCGGTCATCAGCAGAGCCCCGAGGACGGACGTTCGGGGCACGAGATACAACACGAGACACACCAGCTCGATGATGCCGATCAACAGCACGGTGTCGGCCGGATATCCGAGCGACGTGGTGCCCTGGACGGCCGCGTCGAGCCTCAGGACCTTGAGAATGGTATCGAACGCGAGGAACAGCGCCGCGACGCTCGTACAGACGGTGCCCGCAGTCCTGCTCCCCCGGCGTGCAGCCCCTTCAACGGGGACGGCGATTGGATCCGATGCGATCATGGACAGAACCCCCATGCGCATCGTAGAGCGGCGGCAGCGGCGTTGTTTTGTATAGAAACGACAGTTGGTGCGTCCGGCGGCTGATCTCCGCCGGTGTGGCGCCGACCAGCGTCTTGAGCGCCCGCGTCAGATGTGGCTGATCGAAGTAGCCGGCCTCATGAACCGTGTCGAGAATCGGCACGCCCTCTTGTAAAAGCATCGTCGCAAAACGGGCGCGTTCGATTTGCCGCAGCTTCTGGTGCGTGATCCCCGTCGCCCGCACGAAATGCCGTTGGGCGGATCGGAGCGGAAGCTGTAACGGTCGCTGCAGCTTCGCTTCGACCGCGAAATCGCGTGCGACGATGCCCTTCCGAACCAGTCTGGCGACAAACGTGTCCGCGTTCTCGAAATCCGGATATTCCCATGCGGAGCCGTCCAGCCAGAACGACCGCGAGGTCGCCTCGGGCAGCGTGACATCATGCCGGTCCTTCAGGGTGCCGGGTATCAGTCGCGGCATGAACGTGCCCAGCCTGAAACGGATGCCGAGCCACTCGCCCTCGGAGGGGCACTCGGCCGCCGTCGCCACTGTCTCCGGGCCGCGCAACGTCACGGATGTTCGACCGCGGTGTCGTGTGACCGCGATCTCGAAGTGACTCTGGGCGATGGACACGAAGGGCCCACCCTGCTCGCTGCGGCTGCGCCAGACTCGGTCAACGAACGGCGAGTCGGAAAGCCTGTCGGTGAACGCGAGGACCGTCGACACGTGACCCAGTGTAGGAGCGCTGCCTGAGGCAATCAACCGGTGTGGTCGATCCGATCATGGATTCCACAGGTTGCCGACCGGATGCCAGTACGGGAGCAGCACGGCCAGAGTCAGTGATCCCAGCGCAAACAGTCCGACCAGGAGCGACGCGGCTGACGCGCCGATCGATCGAAATGAGAACAGGTCCCTGCGGCCCGACCAGGTGATCCACAAGGCGGA
>DATLLQ010000253.1:0-16229 GCA_035537775.1 Vicinamibacterales bacterium
TGCCCTTGTATGCCGCGCACAACGAGATCGCTTTCTACACCTGGGGCGCGGCCGACTGCTGCCTGCCGAAGGGTGCAACCCGTGCGACGCTCCGGGACGATCCGAACGCGCGGTTGCGGCTTCGGCGGGATGACGTGCTGATCTTCGAGGAGCGGATCGGTCCGCGCACGGGCGACTCCGCCGCTGCCGATCCGGCGAATCGTCACGCGGTCCGCCTCACTGCGGTCAGTCCGGAGGCATCGATCGAAATGGAGGACGGCGTTCCCGTCAGAGTCGCCAGCCCGGCACTGGTCGATCCGTTGACGGGACAAGCGGTTGTGGAGATCGAATGGGCCGCCGCCGACGCGCTTCCGTTTCCGCTATGCGTCTCGGCCACGACGGACCAAGAGCATGGCGAGCGGCCTGTCGACAGAGTGAGCGTGGCAATGGGCAACAACGCGCTGGCCGATCACGGCCTCACGATTCTCAGCCCAGAAGAAATCGGTGAGGTGGTTCCCGCAACGATGGCTTTCGCCTCTGGCGCCGCACGGCCGTGCGAGTCGCCCACGCGAATTGAAATCCCTCAGCGTTTCAATCCGGCCCTTGCGCAACGGCCGCTGACGCAGGCGGTGCCATTCGATTCCGAGACTCTCGGCGCGGCGGCCGACGCCGTCCGCTTCGATCCTGCGGCTACGGTGCCGGCGATCCAGCTCACCAGCGACCTCGACGGCGTCCCGGCGGAGTGGACCGCCGCCCGCGATCTCCTCAACGCACACGCCGACACGACAGCGTTCGTCGTCGAGATCGAGACCGATGGATCGGCGGCACTCAGATTCGGCGACGACGAATACGGGATGCGGCCGCAGGCCGGCACCACGTTCAAGGCGCGCTATCGGGTTGGGAACGGCGCTCGCGGCAACATCGGCCGCGACGTGCTCTCTCATTTCGTGTCTGGAGACCCGGCGATCGTCAGCGTGCGTAACCCGATGGCGGCATGCGGCGGCACCGACCCGGAATCGATCGCGAGCACCCGTCAAGCGGCGCCGACCGCCTTTCGAACCCAGCGCCGCGCGGTCACCGCCGCCGACTACGCCGAGGTCGCCGGCCAGCACGACGGAGTCCAGCGGGCGGCGGCCACGTTCCGGTGGACCGGCAGCTGGCGCACCGTCTTCGTGAGCGCCGACCGTCTTGGGGGCCTGGAGATCGACGACGGCTTCGAAGAGAGCCTCGTCGACCATCTCGAGCCGTTCCGGATGGCAGCGCAGGATGTCGAAGTGGACGCGGCGCGGTCAGTACCGCTGGCCATCACGATGGTCGTGTGCGCCAAGTCCGAATATTTCAGAAGCGACGTCAAGGCGGCGCTCCTGGACGTGTTCAGCACACGCCAGTTGCCTGATGGCCGCCTTGGAGTATTCCACCCGGACAATTTCACGTTTGGTCAGCCGCTCTATCTCAGTCGTCTTTATGCGACCGCCCAGGCAGTGGACGGCGTCGATTCCGTGCAGGTCACGCAATTCGAGCGGCTGGGTCAGCCGGCGACCCAGGGCTTGTCGGCCGGGAAATTGACAGCGGCACGTCGCGAAATTCTCCGCCTCGATAACGATCGTAATTTTCCAGAGCGCGGAGTGTTCCGTGTGCTCGTGCAGGGCGGCAAGTAGTTATGGCAGACGATTGCGGCTGCTGCGCGGGTGTCGCCGTCGAAACTCCGGCCATGGTCGCCAACCGCGACGGCCTGTCGGCAATCGCCTACAGGGTTGGCACGCACGCCTCGTTCAGCGCGTCGATGCGCGCGAGGCTGGCGGGCTCGACCTCACCGCTCGCCGGCTTGACCACGCGCGATACATCCGACTTCACAATCGCCCTGCTCGATGCCTGGGCGACGACGCTCGACGTGCTGACGTTCTATCAAGAGCGCATCGCCAACGAGTCGTACCTGCGGACTGCGACGGAACGCCTGTCGCTCCTCGAACTGTCTCGCGAGATCGGATACATGCCCCGGCCGGCGGTCGCCTCGAGTACGGCGCTCGCCTTCACGCTCGATACCTCACCGGGCGCCCCTTCGCCCATCACTATCGCCGTGGGCGTCAAGGTGCAGAGTGTTCCTGGGCCCGGCGAAACGCCGCACGTGTTCGAGACGATCGCGGCGGTCGAGGCGCGGCGGGAGTGGAGTGCAATTCGACCGCGTCTGACGTCGCCTCAAGCGCTGTCTGCTTCGGCGAGTTGGATCTGGATCGACGGAACCGATGCCAACCTCAAGGCCGGCGATCGGGTGCTGATCGTGACACCGGTCGATCGGGCGCTGCGGCGCGTCGCGCGAGTGAGGCCGGACAACGACAACAACCGCACCTCAATCGACTTCGAACCGTTGTCAGACGTTCCGCAGACGGCGGCTTCGTCTGAGAGCGGTGTTTTCGTGATGCGTGTGAAAGCCGCGCCATTCGGGCACAACGCTCCGTTGCAGATTGTGGGCAACACCAACGGCGTCCCGGTAACGGCCGAATGGGATCTCGCCGAGCCGGGTGAGCACCTGGTCACGCTGGACGCCGTCTACGACCAGATTGTTGCGCCAAGCTGGGTCGTCATCGATCGCCCGTCGACGTTCGGCGTCTCGCGCGTGCAGATCGTGACCAGAGTCACGCAAGTCCGCACGCTATCTCGCGCCGCCTACGGAATTTCCGCACGATCCAGCCAGTTGACGCTCGAGGCGTCATGGCTGTCGCTCCCGTTTGTGTTCGACGGTGTGCTGACGCCCCAGCTGTCGGCGAGTGGAAAGATGTCGGCGTCGCTCGGAGGTGTGCTCGGCCAGGGCTTCCTGATCGACGTCTTGAACGTGCACGTCTTTGATCTCTCGCTGAGCGTGCTGCGCGACACGGTCGTCTACGCCCAGAGCGAGCGGCTCACCCTGTCGGAGCAACCCGTCGACGGCGTCGTATCCGGCGGCACGCTCGAACTCGACGGCGCCTATCCGGGCCTCGACAAAAATCGTCACCTGGCCATCAGCGGAGAACGGGTCGGAGGTGGGCTGGCGAGTGAGATCGCCACCATCGTCGCGGCGTCCACGACTGGCGGTGTGACCACTTTAACGCTCGAGCAGGGACTGGCGAATACGTACGTCCGGCGCACCGTAGTCATGAATGCGAATGTCTCGCCGGCGACCGAAGGCGAAACGGTGGACGAGGTGCTTGGCAGCGGTGACGCGACGGCGTCGTACCAGGAGTTTTCGCTGCGGCAGCCCCCGCTCACCTTTGTCAGCGCAAGCACGCCGGACGGATTTGCGTCGACGCTTGGCGTTCGCGTGAACGACGTCGCCTGGCACGAAGCGCCGACGCTCTACGGGCGCGGTCCGTCCGACCGCGTCTACGTCACGCGAACCGAAGACGACGACAGGACGATCGTGCAATTCGGAAATGGGGCCGCCGGCGCACGCGTGCCGAGCGGTTCGGACAACGTCCGCGCCGTGTATCGCAAGGGTGGAGGTCGCGGCGGGAACCTCGACGCCGATCGTTTGTCCGTGCTCATGACGCGGCCGCTGGGCGTGACCGGCGTGACCAACCCGGAGGCGGCGACCGGCGGCGTCGACCGGCAGTCACGAGACGACGTTCGCGCAAACGCGCCACTGACGATGCTCACCCTCGATCGGATCGTGTCGTTGCGCGACTACGAGGACTTCGCCCGCGCGTTCGCCGGCATCGCCAAGGCGCTCGCGACGTGGACGTGGGACGGGCAGACACGGGGCGTGTTCGTGACGATAGCCGGCGCGGATGGCGCGGAGGTGCCAGAGACGAGCGACACCTACGCCAACCTCCTTGCCGCCATGCGCTCGTCTGGCGATCCGCAAGTGTCGCTTCGCGTGCGGTCATATCGCAAACGGCTCTTTCGGCTCACCGCGAGGATCACGCGGCATCCCGACTGGCTTGCGGAAAGGGTGATGCACGACGCGCGAGATGCGCTGGTGTCGCGTTTCGGATTTTCGGCACGGTCGTTCGGTCAACGTGTCGCGCTCAGTGAGGTCATGGCGGTCATTCAGACTGTTTCGGGTGTGGTTGGCGTCGATGTCGACGCGATCTTCCGAACGGACCTGATTGGGGGAAGCGGGCTGCTCGCCCCCTTGCCGTCAGCGGTGCCGGCTGTCAGCTCAGGTAGTCAGACGGAGCCCGCCGAGCTGCTACTCATCGACGAGGCGGGCGTGCAGATTGTCGTCGAGTGATTGAGGCGAATGGTCATGAGTATCGACGCTGCCAGGTTGTACGAACTCCTTCCGGCGATCTACCGGATCCGCGATGAGGAGCACGCCGGTGCTCTGCGGGCGCTCATCGGCGTCCTGGCCGAGCAGGCAGCGGTGCTGGAAGAGAGCCTGGCGCAGCTCTACGACGATCAGTTCATCGAAACCTGCGCGCCGTGGGTCGTTCCCTATATCGGCGATCTAATCGGCTATCGTCCGCTGCACGCTCGCGTCGCGCGCGTCGGCGGTGCCCGAGCCGAGGTGGCGCACACGCTTGCGTTCCGCCGCCGCAAAGGCACGGCGGCGATGCTCGAACAGCTGGCTCGCGACGTGACCGGATGGGACGCGCACGTCGTCGAATACTTCCAGTTGCTCGCGACAACTCAATATATGAATCACGTCCGCCGGCGAGCCGTCGCGTGGGCCGACCTGCGCGACTGGGAGCGCCTGGAGCGGGCCGGCACGGCATTCGATCGTCTCGCTCATACCGTCGACGTCAGGCGCATCGACCAGCGCCGTGGCAAACACAATATCTCCAACATCGGTCTTTTTCTCTGGCGTCTCTCCGCATGTGCGTTGACACGATCGCCCGCAGTTCGGGTCGGCGGCGATGCGACGAGATACGTCTTTCATCCGGCTGGCCTGAGCGTGCCTCTGTTCACGAAGCCGGCGCTCGAAACGACGCCTTCACATCTGTCCACGCCGCTGGACGTGCCCCTTCCGATCAGCCGTCGCGTGCTCCATGAACGCCTCGACGCCTACTACGGGCCAAGGAAGAGCCTGCTCATCGAGCTGGCCGCCGTTCGTAGCGACGGTTCCATCGATCCGTCCAAGAAGCCGGTGGCCGTGGATATCAAGGACGTGCACGCCTGCAATCTCGGAGATCTCGTCGACGACCAGGGGAATGCGGTCCTTGGGGCCGACGGCTTGCCCGTGTGGGCGCACACGCCGGTGACACGTATTGCCATCGATCCTGAGCTTGGCCGTCTCGCATTCCCGGCCGACCCGGCGACGTCCGTGCTGGTGACGTGGCACTACGGGTTCAGCGCCGACACTGGTGGCGGCGAGTACGAACGGGCCGCAACGTTCGATCGTGAATTGAAACCGGTGGTCGTCCTTTCGGCGCCGCAGTCGATTCAGAGCGCGATCGACGGGCTGGGTGGCGCTGGCGTCGTTGAGGTTCATGACAGCGGCAGGTACTCGGAAGCACTGTCCGTCAAAGCGGTCGAAGCCGGCCGCGTCGAAGTTCGAGCGTCGAATGGCCATCGCCCGACGATCGTGCTCGGCGGCGAGCTTCGCATCGAGGGCGCGATCAACTCAGAAGTCACTCTGAATGGGTTGTTCATCATCGGGGGACCGATCAAAATCACCGGCGACGTCGAGCGCGTCAACATCCGGCACTGCACGCTCGTTCCCGGCTCGGCGCGCGACGCCACTCAACAGGTTCTGCCGTCTGTCCGCGTCGAATCGCGAGGTGTCACCCTCTCGATCGAACGCAGCATTGTCGGCGCCATCGAGCTTCCGCTCGGCGCAGTCGCGACCATCTCGGACAGCATCGTCGACGCGACGGCTGAAACGCAGCTGGCCTTCTCCGGTCCCGAAGGAGCGTATGGGGGCGAGCTGACGCTGGCAGATACGACGGTCTTCGGGCGTGTGCGAGCCACACAAATGAGGCTGGCGACCAATTCGATTGTGCTGGCGGCGGTGGAAGAGGCCGCCCCTTCGGGAACGTTGCCGGTCGATGTCGATCGCCGCCAGGAAGGCTGCGTTCGATTCAGCTTCGTGCCGATCGGGTCGCGGACGCCACGCCGATTCTCGTGTCGTCCCGCCAACAGCGCTGAGGCGACGCGCGTCCGCCCGCAATTCACATCGATTCGGTATGGCGATCCGGGATACGGCCAGCTGGGCCGCCGCGTGGCGCTCGAGATCCTTGAGGGCGCAGACGATGAGGCCGAAATGGGCGCGTTCCACGATCTCGGACAGCCGCAGCGGGAAACCAATCTCCGCGTGCGGCTCGACGAATACCTGCGCTTTGGCCTCGACGCAGGCATTTTCTACGCGAGCTGACCGCACGTCGGCTCGCACGCATTGCCGTTACTCGCACGCATTGCCGTTATCGGAAAGGCGACGTCATGAAGGGTGATTTCAGCCGCGACACCTTTGACAGGAAGAAGCACTACAGCGCCGTGCTCATGCAGCAGGGCCGCGTGCAGGATGACGCGGATTGGAACGAAGGCCAGTCAATCGAGCAGTACCGGAATGAGGTAGAGGCGACCGACGTCATCGGCCAGTCGGGCGCTCCAAGGCGCGATCCCGGATTCAAGATCTCGACGAACGGGACGACGATCACGATCGGCAAGGGCCGCTTCTACGTGGATGGCCTGCTCTGCGAAAACGAGACCGACCTCGAGTACGACGCTCAGAATGCCGGCGACCTTCCGGGCGCCAGCGTTGGCTCGGTCTTCGAGGCGCTCAAGAAAGCTCAGACACCGTTTGCGATCGCCTACCTGGATGTGTGGAAGCGGCAAATCACCTCGCTCGAGGACCCGCTGATTCGCGAGGTCGCACTGGGCGGTGCCGACACCGCTACTCGCGTTCGAGTCGTATGGCAGGTCAAGATTCTTCCGGTCGCGGTGGCCGGCGCTACGGCCCTGCAGGAGCTGCTTCCGAAGCGCACGAAGCTCCAGGCCCAGGTGGAAGAAGCGAAGAGCGCGGACGCGCAGCTGAACAAGCAGTTCACCAGCGCCAGGAAGAAGCTCGATGCCACCCCGCCGACGGCTGCTAACCGGCCGCAGCTCGAAGAGCTGGTCAAGAAGATCACAGAACAGCGCGCAAGCGTGGCACAAGGCGTCGCCAAGGCGTCGGCGGATCTGGAGAAAGTGAACGCCGACATCGAGAGGCTGACCGGCGGGACGACCGTCGGATGCAGCACCACGTTCGAGGAATGGGAACAGCTGCCCGAGCTGTCAACCGGCACGTTGAAGGCGCGAACCGGCGCGCCGGGCGGCGGTGACGATCCCTGCCTGCCGCCGCCGAGCGCGGGCTATCGCCGGCTGTCGAATCAGCTGTATCGCGTCGAGGTGCACGACGGCGGGCCGCTCGGAACGGCTACTTTCAAATGGTCCCGTGACAACGGTACGGTCGTCACCTCGATCGAAAAGATTACCGGCAATACCATCGTCGTTCACGACCTCGGTCGTGACGAAGAGCTGGGCTTCCGGGCCGGTGACTGGGTCGAGTTGATCGACGACGGGCTGGAGCTGATTGGCCTGCCAGGGCAGCTGGCGCAGATCAATCCGCCGAATGAAGCGACACGGGAGATCACCCTGGCGGGGGCAACCCCAATGCCGCTGGCGCCGGGTCCCGACGGCGTCGATCCGGCTCGTCATCCCAAGTTGCGACGCTGGGACCAGTTGGATCAGCAGTCGGTCACGGTCAACGCACATGGCATCAAGACCGCGGCCGGGTGGATTCCGCTCGAGGACGGAATCGAAGTGCAGTTCGGTCAGGGAGATTATCGGAGCGGAGACTACTGGTTGATTCCGGCCCGCACCTCGACGGGCGACGTCGAGTGGCCGCCGTTCTCGTCGCCGAACACCAACCCGAGCGCCGAGCCGCCGCACGGGATCAGACATCACTTCGCCAAGCTGGGGATCCTGCACGTCAACGACGGGAAGCTCGAAGTCCTCGACGACTGCCGGCCCATCTTCTGCCCGCTCACGGATGTTCCATGCGGCAGCGCCACGTCTCTCCACGTCGTGGCGACAAGCTGGGCGAATGACGACGTGATGCCGATTGAGCCGCAGGAAGGCATCGAGCTGCGGGTCACTCTGGATGCAGCGCCCGACGCGGAATCGGTCACGGATGCAAGCGTAATCGTGATGATCGAATCGCCGCTGGTGACCGGTCAGCAGGTGTCGAGGCTCTTGTATCAGCGCCTCGTCCTGAACGGGCAGGTGGGCGTAGACGCCGCCAATCCGCGCGTCATCGTGTGGCAGTTCAATTCCACGTCGAATGCGGGGCTTCAGCCGCTGGGAGCGGTGTCCGGCGTTTCGGAAGGCCGTTCGCGCAAGCGAGGCGCAGCCGCACGGGCGGCGGCCGCCGCTGTTGAACCGGGCAGGCTGGCCGGGGCAACCACCTTTACGATCCCTCGCGTGAGCGCTCCGCGTCTGCTCGTATTTCTCAAGGGCAGTTTGATCTGGCGAGACGACAAACGCGGATCGCGGCGATATCTCGATGGGCAGGCATTCGGCGCCCCTGGAATCAGGGCCGACGGGACAGTAAATACGGGGCTGACGTTTCCGAGCGGTGCGGGCACCAAGGCCAGCGACTTCGAGAGTTGGTTCTACATCGGTCGAGCGCAGACACCTGCAGTCCCGCTGCGCATTACAACAGTGACGTTCGTACGCGCGAATGGCCAGCCGTCGAGCGCCGGGCCGATCGCCGTACCGCTCCCGGAGGGATCGTCGGTTCGATTCAAAGCCAGCGAGCAGATACGTTTCATCGACATCGCGTTCAACCGTCGAATCGTCAAGCTGGAGCAGGCGGAGCCCGCAAAGCCGCAGAGCATTGTCGTTCTACGTTCGGTTGCCGCGGGGCCGCCGCGCGTACTGGGTCGTGTGTCGATGGTGTCGGAGACGGTCGCACGCTTCGCGGCCGTGAACCCGGAATTACTGTTGGCTGGTCCTTACACGCTGCGCGTGCTCGGCGACGCCGCTGATGCGCCCGCGGTTACAGGCGACCCTGACGGCCCGCGTCTCGACGGCAACTTCGACAACGTCGAGGGAGGAGAATTCACGCTGCCGTTCACGGCAGTCTGAAACGCGTCTCGGGGTGTATTCCGGCTCGATGGCTCAGCGCTTCTTCGCCGTCTTGCCCTTGAAACGTCCGGTCGCATCACGGACGGCGTAGAGCTTCGTACCCTTGCTACTGCGATGAGTGGTGCGCCGGGCCTTCGCCATGAAACCTCCAGATGCCCGCATCATGCGCGAACCGGTGGTATGGCCGCAAGGGCCCGAATCGCGTCTCCACTCGCCCGATACCAGCGCTAACATTCCGGTGATGGCAGAGGGGCGCTACCAGATCCTCGAAATTATCGGAAGCGGCGGAATGGGAGAGGTCTGCCTTGCTGACGATGTGATGCTCGACCGCAAGGTCGCCCTCAAGTTCGTCACCGCGCCTGGCGAGACCGACGGCCTCGAGCAGTTGCTCGTCGAAGCGCGCGCCGCGGCCGCGGGCCAGGACTGGAAGGTCGTCTCCTACGTGGCAGTCACACCGTAGCTGCGGGAGACCGGCCTGATGTGCGCGAACATGCTGCGGGCGTTCCAGGTTGGGAAGGCTCGTATCAGCGACGGCGAGCCATCGAGTTGGATGCGACCCTCTCGGGTGGCTTGGACCCACGTGAGTTGGCCGGCGTGCCACTTGACGAAGGCTTCAGCTTCCGCCGTGATGTAGAGGTCCTCGTCGAGGCCGGGGTACGTCTTGCAGATCTCCGTGTCGCCGAGCTCGATGAGTAGCCAATAGCGCTCACGACGCTGACGGCCGATCCCACCTTCGCGCGCGGCGCTTCGGTGGGCAAGGAAGTCGAAGCGGATGACGACGCGTCGATCCGGGAGCCGGTCTCGGCGGAGCGCGTTGCACATCGACCACAGGGCAACAAAGGGGTCGAGGTTCTCGGGGGCGATCTCGAGCCAACGCGCCCCCCACTCGCCGAGCGACTGGCAGACCGTGAAGAGGTCGTGGCCCGCACGCGTGAGCTCGTAGTGGTGCCCGCGCCCGTCTGGCTTGGGCACTGACTTGACGACACCGAGCCGTTCGAGCTGCTTCAGCCGCTCGGAGAGCAGAGTACGGGAGAGTCCGGGCGCGCCCTCCAGGATCTCACTGAAGCTTCCGCAGCCAAGGTACAGGTTGCGGATGATCAGAGGTGTCCAGCGCTCAGCGAAGATCTCTGCGCCACGTGCGATGGGACAGTACTGGCCGTACGTCCTCATGACGCCAGTGTCGCGCACCCGCCTTCGGTTGTGAAGTCCAGATTCTTGACTTCACAGCTGCGGTCCGATGTGGCCATCGAGCCTGCCCCGAGCAGGGACGAGGGGAGAGGCTCACTTCAACTTCGGCAGGATCGCTTTCGCGAGCGCGACGGTGTTGGACTGGATCGACGCCGCGGTTTTGCCGGTTGGGACGTCCATCTGAATGGTGAGGACATGGGTGTCGGATCGGACGTACAGCTCGCCCCACTCGCCGCGGTTATCGCGAAAATACGCCGCGTCTCCCACTCCCGGGACGGCCGCCCACGCCGGCGTGCGCTGTTTCTCGAGCGTCGCGAAGGGAAACGGATCGATCTGCATCGTGATGCCTCCGTACGAGCATGCGGAGCCCGATTGTCCGATCGGGTCCTCGATCGGTCGAACCCCGAGCACCCCGGCCAGCGTTTGCTTGTCATAGGGCGTGACTTGCGTCACCAGTTCTTTGGTGAGCAACGCACAGGCGCTCGGCCGTGCGGGCGTCCCGGCACCGCGCGCAGCCTGACGCGCCATCAGAACAGGCGTGAAAACTCCCATCACCAACAGCAAGGCCACGGCTCGACGCACGGCGACCTCCTTGCGATTCGTCTAGGCTAGCCCGGACGGGACCCTCACGACGCTGATGGTCTGATCAACTCTGAGCCGACGGGCAATCGTCTCGAGGTACTCGGATTCGACGTCGGTGTTGAAGTCCAGATTCTTGACTTCACAGCTGCGGTCCGCCGTGGTCGGATGTGGCCATCAAGCCTGCCCCGAGCAGGGTCGAGGGGAGAGGAGGACACGATGACGACACCGACAACCGCGGAAGTCGGCCACGGGAACAGGAAGCCAACCGTCGTGGAGATCGCCGGGTTCCGGGGCCGGCTAATCAGTCCCGATCACGCCGACTACGATATTGCCCGTGCAGTCTGGAACGGTGCCATCGATCGGCGCCCTCGCCTGATCGCCCGATGCATCGGGACCACCGACGTGGTCGCGGCCGTGCGTTTCGCCCGTGACCACGATCTGGAGATCGCCATACGCGGCGGAGGCCACAACGTGGCAGGCACCGCCGTTTGCGACGACGGGATCGTCATCGACCTCTCGGCGATGCGGGCCGTGCGGGTCGATCCCGCCGGCCGCAGGGCCTGGGTGCAGGGTGGTGCGCTGTGGGGCGACGTCGACCACGAGACGCAGGCGTACGGTCTAGCCACGACCGGTGGAATTGTGAGTCACACTGGCGTTGCCGGGCTCACCCTCGGCGGTGGCGTCGGCTGGCTGATGCGCAAGCACGGCCTGACCGTCGACAACCTCCTCGCGGTCGACGTCGTGACGGCCAACGGCGAGCTGCTGCGGGCGTCCGAGAACGAGCACCCCGATCTGTTCTGGGCGTTGCGAGGCGGCGGCGGTAACTTCGGCGTGGTCACCTCGTTCGAGTTCCGCCTTCACTTCGTCGGGCCAGCCGTCCTGGCCGGGCCTATCCTCTGGGACGCGAGCGACGTCGGAGAGGTCCTGCGCTTCTACCGCGACTTCGTCCGCGAAGCTCCCGACGAGCTCGGCACGGTCGTGAGGTTCGGCGCAGCGCCGCCGCTACCGGGCATCCCCGAGGATCTGCGCTGGCGCCGAGTGGTGATGGTCGGGACCTGCTACGCCGGGCCGATTGAGGACGGTGAGCAGGTGCTCCGCCCGCTCCGCGCATTCAGGGCTCCGCTTCTCGACATGACCGGGCCCACTCGCTACGTGGGATTCCAGAGCGCGCTCGACTCGACCGTCGTTCACGGTTGGAACTACTACTGGAAGTCAACTCACCTCTCCGAGCTCCGCGACGACCTCATCGACGTGATCGCCGAGCACGCGTTCTCCTGCTCGTCGCCGCGGTCGTACGTGGCGCTGTTCCATCTGAAGGGGGCGGTGAGCCGAGTGGCCGGGAGGGCGACGGCGTTTGGCAACCGGCAGGCGTCGCACGCGATTACCCTCGATGGTGTGTGGCGGCCCGGCGAGGACTTCGGCGACCGGGACACCGCCTGGACGAGGCGATTCTTCACCGCGCTCGGCCGCTTCCGCGAAGGCGTCTACGTCAACTTCCTTGGCGGCGACGAAGACCCTGGCCGGGTCCGCGAAGCGTACGGCGACTCGGTCTACGACCGGCTGGTGGAGGTGAAGACCCGGTACGATCCCGCCAACGTCTTCCACCACAACCAGAACATCCGCCCGGGCAAATGACGCCTGACTGGCGCTTGGGGGCTACGTGCGCCCTGCGCGGGCGAGCAGGCGCTGCGCTGCCTTGACGATCGGGCCTTCGACCATCTTGCCCTGGAACTCGACTACGTTGCCGCCGGCCTTCTCATAGGCGGCGACGAGCGCGGCGGCGCGCTCGAGCTCGGCGGCGGTGGGCGTGAATATCTCGAGAATCGGCCCGAGCTGCTTCGGATGGATGGCGAGCTTCGCGCCGAAGCCCATCGCCTTGGCGCGCTGCGCGTCGGCGCGCAGTCCGGCCTCGTCGTCGAGCAGCACGTGCGGCACGTCGATCGCGGCGATGCCGGCGGTGGCGGCGGCCTGGACCACGCGAGCGCGGCCCCAGAGCATCGGCTCCCAGGCGAGCTCGGCCCGCAGGTCGACGGCGAGGTCAGCGCCGCCGAAGGCAAGGGCCTGCACGCAGGGGCCGGCGTTGGCGATTTCGGCGGCGGCCTCGAGGCCGCGCGCGGATTCCAACGTGCAGAGCAGGGGAAGGTCGAGCAGGCGGGAATAGAGGCCCACTTCGAAGGCCGACTCGACCTTGGGCAGCACGACGAACGCCGGGCGCACGCCCGAGCGCACCAGCGCGTCGAGGTCGCTCACGCCGGCGGGCGTGTGGATGTTGTTGACGCGCAGTCCGAAGTTGTCGCGCGGCTCGCCGAAAAAGCCGATCAGCGTGGAGCGCGCCGGGTCCTTGTCGGCGAGCGAGACGGCGTCCTCCAGGTCGAGGATCACCGCATCGGCGCCCGCGGCGGCGGCCTTGGCGAAGCGCTCGGGCCGGTTGCCCGGCGTGAAGAGCAGCGCGCGGCAGGCGCCCAGGTCACGCATAGCCGGCTTTGCCATAGGGCGTGTCGGCGCTGCGCTTGTAGACGAGGAGGTTGCGGCGATACGAGAGCACCAGTTCGCGCCGCTGGTTATGGGCATGCGTGTCGACCGTCAGGATGCCTTCGTTGGGGCGCGATTTCGATTCGCGCTTGCCGACGATGGTGGACTCGGCCTCGATGGTGTCGCCGGCGTATACCGGGATGGGCAGGCGGGTGTCGGTCCACCCGAGGTTGGCGACGACGCGGCCGAAAGTGCGCGTGGTGCAGGCCGTCGCCGCCGTGATGAGCCACGCCTCCTGGATGCGGTGGCGGCCGTCCTGGTGGCGCTCGAGCCAGCTCTGGTCGTGGAACTGCGGATTCGCCTCGAGCGAGCGGAATGCGTGCTCCACCGCCTCGTCGCGATAGAAGGTGCGCCGCGGGTAGTGCACGAAAGTCTCGCCGGCCTGCGCGTCCTCGTAGAACAGGCCGTACTTTTCTCTCAGGACGCCGCCGGCTTCCTCGTAGAGGCGAAAGCGCTCCTCCTCGGCGGCCGCTGCCGATTGCACATCGTCGGGATGGCGGCCGCGCTTGTATACGGCGACGTCGTACGTTACCCGGGCAACCTCGCTGCCGTCCGCCTTGAGGCCGCGCGACACGACGGTGACGACGCCTTCGTCGGCGCCGGCGTCGCGCACCGCTTTTACCTCGGACTCGGAGTACAGCGTGTCGCCGCCGAACACCGGCCCGGTGAGGGCGATCTCGGCAAAACCGAGGATGGCCCGCTTGCGTCCGAAGGTCCGGGAGGCGAAGCCGATCACGCGCTGCAGCGTTACGGTGGAGACCATCAACGGCTTTCTCCAGGTGGTCTGCCCGGCGTAATGCGCGTCGTAATGCAGCATCGCGTAGTTCAGCGTGTCGAGCGCCTCGTCGGCGTTGTCCTGCTGCGAGACCGTGACGCCCGGACGGTGCTGGAAGCGCTGGCCCGGCGCGAATTCCTCGAAGTCGAGGCCAAAGCGCTCCTGGTAACGGCCTTCGCCCAGGCGCAGGTAAGCAAAGAAGCTCATATCACTCCGGAGGCGCGCAGCTGCCTGATTTCGTCCATGGAGAAGCCGGCCTCGGAAAGGACTGCGTCGGTATCGGCGCCGAGGGGAGGCGCGGCGCGGCCGGCGAGCGGCAGCCCCTCGCCGCGCAGCGGGTTGGTCAGGAGACGCAGTGGCTGGCTGCCTTGCACCGGTATCGCCTCGATGCGCGCGCTGTCTTTGACCCAGGGATTCTCCAGGGCCTGCGTCACGTCGTAGATCGGCGCGGCCGGAACGGCGCCGGCGAATTCCTCCAGCCAGGCTTGCGTCGTGCGCGCCTGCAGCGCTTCGTCGAGCAGGTCGGTAAGCAGCGCGCGGTGCGCGAGGCGATCGCGGAACGAGCGGAAGCGGGCGTCGTCGATCCACTCCGGCTTGCCGATCTTGCGGCACAGCACGCCCCAGAACTTCTCCTTGTTGCACATGATGTAGATCCAGCCGTCCCGGGTGCGATAGGACTGGCACGGGGTAAGCGAGGCATGCGCCGATCTCGGCTGGCGGCCGGTGGCCGCGCCGGCGTTGAGGTACCAGTGACCGATGTAGTTCAGGTTGAAGAGCGCGAGGTCGAAGAGGCTCAGGTCGACGTCGCGTCCCTTGCCGTCGCGCTCCGCGGCGCGCAAGGCGGCAAGAAGGCCCGCGCCGAGCGCCACGCCGGTCATCAGGTCGACGAGCGAGAGGCCGAAGCGGCTCGGCGCCGACTCCGGCTCGCCGGTAAGGTGGAAGTAGCCGGCCTCGGCCTGCATCAGGTAGTCGTAGCCCGGCCAGGCGGCGCGCTCGCCCTCGCGCCCGTAGCCGGTGAGGTGCGCGCAGACGATCGTCGGGTTGGCTGCCGCGAGGTGCCGGTAGGTGATGCGCAGTTTGTCCGGCACGTCGCCGCGCAGGTTGCTCACCACCGCGTGCGCGCGTTTCGCCAGGCGATTGAAAACCGCCTTGCCCTCCGGCCGGGCGAGGTCCAGCGTTATGCTTTTCTTGCCGCGGTTGAGGCCCTGGTAGAACACGCTTTGCGCGGTCTCGGGCAATGCCTCGTTGAAGTAGGGTCCCACGGCGCGCGAGACGTCGCCGCCGTCCGCGCGGTTCTCGATCTTGATGATTTCCGCGCCCAGGTCGGCGAGGAACAGGGTGCCGAAGGGCCCGGCACCGTACTGCTCGACGGCGAGGATCCGGAGCCCCGCCAGCATCGGTTCGGCCATCCGCATGTTATGACAAAGTCTCCAACAGGAAGGAACAGGAAAATGCAAACCAGGATCGTGGCGGCGCTCGCCGGCGCGCTGCTCACCGTAGCGGTGCACGCGCAGACCTATCCGGCGCGTCCCATCCGCATCGTGGTGCCGTTTCCGCCGGGCAACGCGTCGGACCTCGCATCGCGCACCATCGCCGAGCCGCTGGCCAAGCGCCTCGGCCAGCCCGTGGTGATCGACAATCGCCCCGGCGCCGCCGGCACCATCGGCGCCGACCACGTGGCCAAGTCGGCGCCCGACGGCTACACGCTACTCGGCACCTCGTCGGCGTTCAGCGTCACGCCCGCAGTATCGGCGAAGCTGCCCTACGACGCGGAGAAGGACCTGGTGCCGCTTGCGCCGATCGGCTGGACGGTGATGCTGATGGTGACGGCGAACGACTTTCCGGCGAAGAACGTGCAGGAGCTGGTCGCGCTGCTCAGGAAGAACCCGGGCAAGTACCACTATGCCCACCTCGGCAGCGGCGCGCTCAGCCACATGGTGATGGAGCTCTTCAAGCAGAGGACCGGCGTGGACATCATCGGCGTGCCGTACAAGGGCAGCGGCCAGGCGCTCGGCGACCTGATGGGCGGCCAGCTGCCGCTCATGTTCGACGGCCTGACCTCCGCCAACCCGCTCGCCAAGGCCGGTCGCCTGCGCGCGCTCGGCGTGAGCTCCAAGGGACGCGTGCGCGC
>DATLLQ010000254.1:0-6297 GCA_035537775.1 Vicinamibacterales bacterium
AGCGGGGACGGTTTCCGCGCCGAGGTCGCGTCGTTCGTGGCGATCTACTCGGCCATCGGTCTACGTGACGAAGAGATCGGCTCCCGGCTCGGACTGGCGATGCGGCGCACGTCGTTTCCAAACCTCACGCACCTTCGACGCGATCGGCACGAGAGCACGCCGGACTGCTGGCTGCACGCCGATGGCTTCTGCCTGTCGATGGCGTAAGCGCTCGTCAGTTCTTGATCGTGGCCTGGACCGCGTCGGCGCCTTCCTGGGCCCGTGTCCTCGCCTCGGCTTCCCAGCCGCCGTTTCCGGAGAAGACCCTCAGCATGCCCATCGCCTTTGCCTTGGCCCCGACGTCGTTCACGTCCGCGCCGATTCGCTCCAGCGCCAGGACCGCCATCATCCGGACTTCCATCCCGCCGGTAGCGGCGCTCGACTTCAGCGGCCCCTCGAGCAGGTCCATGGCCGCCTGCGACGCGGCCACGTTTCCGCGACCCACCACGGCGCGCACCAGCGCGTTGATGGCAGGGATACGTACGCCGTTGTTGCCGCTACGGATCGGCTCTGCCAGCGCGGTGACGACGGCCGTGGCGAGGCTGCCGGCGCCGTTTCTGGAGATGCTGTTCACGGCATCGATCGCCACGTCACGAATGGGCACCTGCTCCGCTCGCAGCGGCCCGGCGAGCGTCGTCAGGGCGCGTGTCTTGACCTCCTGGTCGCTGCTGCTGTTCGCGATTTCGGCAATGGCATAGACCGCGGGCATGCGGATGTGATCGGAGCCGCTGTTGGCCGGTTCCCGCATCAGGTCCAGCGCCATCAGTTTCACACTGGAGTCGGTCTGTTGCAGCGCGATCGACCATACCCGGTGTGTGGCGCCAACGCGCGTTCGCGTGTCGTCGCTGCGGACCCGGCTGCGCAGCGTCGTCAACTCGGCGAGGGCGTTCGCTACGGCCACCTGCTGGGCGTAGGCGGGAATGGTGGTGAGGACGATGGCGGAGAGCACCCATCCACAGATCGTTCTGCGATGCATGGCACACCTCGAGAGTCAGCGGGCGTACGGATGTCCCACAGCCGCGACGCCGGTTATGAAGGGGTCGTCAGCAGTATATGTGCAAAATCGCGACGGGACGGCTCATTCGAGGCCGGCCTGGTGCGGCCGACCACTGCGAAACAGCCTTGACTTGTATTTTAGTTTGATCTAAAGTTACGACGTCTTATGGACGCCGCGCTTCTCTCTGCCATTGGTTCTCCGCGCCGCCGCGAGATTCTACGGCTGCTCTGGGACCAGGAACTGACGGCTGGCGCCATTCACCAGGCGATGCCGGACGTCACGTTCGGCGCGGTGTCGCTGCAACTCAAGGTCCTGGCAGATGCGGGCCTCGTCGAATCGCGGCCGGACGCCCAGTTCCGCGTCTACCGCGTGCGTCGCGAGGCACTGGGACCGGTGGGCGCGATGCTGGAGACCATGTGGGCGGATGCGCTGTGGAATCTGAAGCTGAAGGCTGAATTGAAGGAGAGCCGGCGCGGTCCGCGACCGCGGCGCCGGCGATCCAAAGCTCGTTAGAGGATCAACACCATGATCACCTCCTCCTCGCTGCGACTCGATCGAACCATTGTCATTCACGCCCGGCCGATAACCGTGTTCGAGTTCTTCACCAGCACGCCCGACTGGGCGGCGTGGTGGGGAGCCGGGTCGTCGATCGACGCTCGACCCGGCGGGCACCTGCTGATCCGTCATCCCAATGGCGTCGAGGTCACCGGAGAGGTGATCGACATCAGGCACCCGGAGCGGATCGTCTTCACGTACGGTTATGCGAGCGGACAATCGATTCCGCCCGGCGCGTCGCAGGTCACGATCCGGCTCGATAGCCATCCCGAAGGCACGCTGCTGCAGCTGACGCATGAGTTCCCGGACGCCGACTCACGCGACCACCACGTACAGGGCTGGCGCTATCAGCTCTCGCTGTTTGCAAACGCCGTGGCGAACAAGGTCAATGCGACAGCTGGGGAGACGGTGGATCGGTGGTTTGCCGCGTGGAGCGATCCGCAGGTGGCATCACGGGAGGCGACGCTGGCCAGCATCGCGACCAGCGGCATTCGATTTCTCGATCGCTTCAGCTCTATCGCAGGCGAGGACGACCTGAAGCCGCACCTGACCGCGGTTCATCGATTCATGCCGGGGATGCGGCTCGAGCGGCGGGGGGAGATTCGCCATTGCCAGTCGCGCGTGCTCGCGGACTGGGTGGCGCTGTCGGCGGACGGGCAGGAACGGGGCCGCGGCACCAACCTGTTCGTGCTCGACGCGGACGGCCGGATTGCCGAGGTCACCGGATTCTGGGCGTGAAGTCGCCTTAATCCGTATTGATAAATCGTCTGAAGTTGCGGCGATTCATCAGCATGAGGTAACTAACGTGGCGTGTTCAAAACACCCGCGATCGCCTGTTGCCTCGTGCTTCTGGTCCACCAGGTGGTTCGTGCCCAGGTCGGCTCCGGCCAGGTTACTGGAATCATCCACGATGGCGCCGGTGCACCGGCGCCAGGTGCCACAGTCACCGCCATCCGCATTTCGAGCGGCGGCACAACTCGCGTAGCCGTTTCCTCATCATCCGGCGTGTATACGCTGTCTGGCCTGCCTCCCGGACAGTATCGGATCGACGTTGAGTTGTCTGGATTCCGCGCGATCCGGCGCCAAGGCGTCCGAGTGGAGACGGGTGAAACGATTCGTCTCGATTTCAACCTCGAGCTCGGCCGGCTTGAAGACGCCGTGACGGTGGTAGCCGACGCGTCGTCGATTCGCGCGACCGGAAGCCTCGGCCAGATCATCTCTGAAGAAAAGATCGAAGGGCTGCCGCTCAATGGTCGCAGCTTCATAACGCTCGCCACGTTGGTTCCAGGAGTGGCCGTGCCACCGGCGTCACCGCTCCCGCGCATCAACGGCGGACGCCCGCGAACGAACGAGTACCTGTTCGACGGAATCTCAGTTCTGCAGCCAGAGCCGGGACAGGTCGCGTTCTTCCCGGTGGTCGACTCGATTCAGGAATTCAAGATCGAAACGAACAGTCCGCCTGCTGAATTCGGACGCTTCAACGGCGGCGTGGTGAACCTGACGACGAAGAGCGGGTCCAATCAGCTGCGCGGCACCGTCTTCGAGTTCATCCGCAACGAGGCGCTGAACGCCCGCAACTACTTCGCGCGCGGGACGGCGACAAAGCCGATCTTCCGGCGCAACCAGTTCGGCGGCGTCGGCGGCGGCCCGATCCAGCGCGATCGGACGTTCTTCTTCTTCGACTACCAGGGGCAGCAGCAGCAAATCGGGCGGACGGTGACGTCGACTGTGCCGACGGTGCTTCAGCGGCAGGGCATCTTCACCGAGGCGATCGGCACCAGCGTGCCGCAGATCTTCGATCCCGCGACCACGGTCCCCAACGGTAGCGGCGGGTTCGTCCGGACCCCATTCAGCAACAACCGCATTCCGACGGATCGGATCGATCCCGTGGCGCTCGCGCTGATCAATCGCTATCCGACACCGACATCGTCCGGAACCTCGAACAACTTTCGCCGGACGGGAACCGAAGTCAACGATCAGCATCAGTGGGCCGTTCGCATCGACCATCGTTTCAACGGCGGCAACTCGGTGTTCGGGCGCCTGACGAACCTCCGCGACACGTTCACGCCCGTGACGCCGTTGCCGGAGGGAAGTGGCGTGACCACCGGCACGCTCGGACCGCAGGACACGGTGTCGTGGAGCTTCGCATCGAGCTATCAGCGCACGTTCTCGAACACGCTCCTCAACGAGCTTCGCATCGGCGACACCCGTCGTCATGTCACGCGCAGTGCGGCGCAGCTCGCGACGGCCGCCGGCTCGGCCTTGAGCATTCCTGGCATTCCATCGACCGCACAGTTCCCGAACACGCTGCCGACGTTCCTCATCAGCGGGTATCAGCAGCTCGGGTCGCCAATAAACACGGCATCGGATTTCAGCACCAGCGTGACAGAAATCGCCGACACGCTGACGTGGGTGAAGGGGCGGCACACGCTCAAGGCCGGCTTCGACTGGCGCTGGGAACGGCTCAACGTCATTCAGCCGCCGTCGCCGACCGGCTCGTTCACGTTCAACCAGCTTGGCAGCGACCAGCCGGGAGTGACCGCCACCGGAACACCAATCGCCAGCTTCCTGCTCGGCCAGGTCCAGAACTTTTCAATCGACCTGCAGACGTCGGAAATCAGGGAGCGCGCCCGGTTCCAGGAGTACTTCGTCCAGGACGACTGGAAGCTCAACGATCGCCTGACCGTGACGCCGGGCCTGCGCTACACGTTGAATTTCCCGTCCACCGAGATCAACGGGCAGACCGCGGTGTTCGACCTTGAAGAGCAGGTGCTGACGTATCCCGGCGACGAGCCGGTCCGTCCGCTGAAGAAGAACAACTGGGGGCCGCGGCTCGGGCTCGCGTATCGAGCCACGGACCGCACGCTGGTCAGTGCCGGCTATGGGCTCGTCTGGATCGAGATGGCAGGCATTACCACGCCGTTCACGACGCCGACCTTCCCGTTCCTGCAGACGGTCACGCAACGTGCGCTCGACACCATCAACCCTGCGTTCGTGCTCAAGGACGGTCCGTCGGTGACGCCGCTGCAGCCGACGGCGCTGGCCGGCCTGGGACAGGGTGTGTTTGGCGTCGATTCAACGCTCGGTTCCGGCTACGTCCAGCAATGGAACGTGTCGGTGCAGCGTGAGCTGTCGACCAACACGTCGGTCGAACTGGCGTATGTCGGCTCGAAGATCACCCATGTTGGTATTCCGGACACCAACCTGAATCAGCTCAGCGAGGAGCAGCTGGCGCTTGGCAACACGCTGCTGACGCGGGTGACCAACCCGTACTTTGGCGTCATTCCGAGGTCGTCATCGCTTGGCGATCCGACGATTACCGTCGCGCAGCTGCTCAAGCCGTTTCCGCAGTACACGACCGTCAGCCTGTATCGCAACAACGTCGGCAACACGCACTACCGCGGGCTGACGGCGAAGCTGGAGCAGCGTTTCGCGCGCGGCTTCAGCTATCTCGTCAGCTACACGCGGTCGAGGCTGATGGACGACGCCTCCTCGGTGTTCGACGCGTCGATTCTCACGGGCCCGGTGGCGAACTACCCGGTGGCCGACAGCTTCAATCGCCGCCGCGAGCGCGATTACTCGACCGGCGACATCCCGCACGTGTTCGTTGCGTCCGGCGTCTGGCATCTGCCGACGTTCGGCCGGAACCGCGCAGTGCAACTGCTGGCGAGTGACTGGATGCTCTCGACAGTGATCACGCTGCAGTCGGGGATGCCGTTCGCGGTCACGCAGCAGACGAACTTCAATTCGTTTGCCGGGTTCGGGACACAGCGTCCAAATATCGCTGGCGACCCGAACTTGCCTGAGGACGAGCGGACGACCGCGAAGTGGTTCAACACCGCGGCGTTCAGCGTGGCGCCCCAGTTCACGCTCGGCAACGCATCGCGCAACCCGCTGCGCGGCCCCGTCTACCGCAACGTGGACCTGGCTGCGAGCCGGCGCTTCAGGTTCAACAGGGGCACGACGCTGGAATTCCGCGCCGAGGCGTTCAACCTGCTGAACACGGCGCAGTTCGGCCAGCCGAATGGCGTGGCCGGTTCGGCTGCCTTCGGGTCGATCACGACGGCGCTCGACCCGCGTGTGATGCAGCTGGCGGTGAAGTTCGGTTTCTAGCGCGATCAGCGCGGAGCAGGCATGAGCTCCCGGCGCGCGAGCGGCGGTGGCTGAATGGTGCGAGCGCACTCGAACGCCGCCAGCACGAGCGGTGACACCGGATCGCGGTCCACGGCGACGAGCCCGACGCTGTGCTCGACGAGCGGTTCGACGAGCGGCACCGCGCGCACATCGGAGATCGGTCCCAGGACCTCCAGGAAATACTCCGGGATGATGCTGGCGAGTCCCATCAGCCGGACATTCGCGCACAGGTTGATGACCGAGTTGGTCTCGAGCCTTGGCACCGGCGAGGCGCTGGCGTCGCGGAACGCGCGATCGACGATCCGCCGGTTCTGCATGTCCGGCGTCAGCAGGCAGAGCGGCTGACGGGCCGCTTCCGCCCAGGTCACCGACGCCTCGTCGGCGAGCGCGTGATCCGTCCGCACGAGCAGGCAGTAGCGTTCCAGGTAGACCTCTTCGGAGCGCATGCCTTCGATCGGCTCGTTGTCCAGGTACGTGAGCCCGATGTCGATCGTGAAGTCCTCCAGGTTGCGGAGGATCTCGATCGAGCTCTGCGAGAGAACGGTCAGTTCGATCTCCGGATGCCGCGACTG
>DATLLQ010000255.1:0-2441 GCA_035537775.1 Vicinamibacterales bacterium
CGTCCCTGCTGCTGTCGCTCGCCGCGCTCGCGCTGCCCCACGCGGACACGAACCACGACTCCGACGGCGCATTCGCGCTGCTTGTCGTGCACGATGCGAGCGGCCACGGCATCGGCGCGCCGGCGTCAGAGGAGGCCGACCCCGGCCACTGCGCGATCTGCCACTTGTCGCGCCCCTTCCGGCCGCTCCCGCAGGCAGCAATTCCAACGATCGCTCCTGCGGCGCGTACCGGCTTCGTCCACATCGACGACTCCAGGACTGCCAGGGCCGACACCGCCACGCAGCCGCCGCTGCGGGCTCCACCCATCTCTCCAGATCTCTAGGCGTTTTTCGAGCGCGGATTTCGTGGGGCGAGCCTTGTCAGGCTCGCCCCACGAACCCGCAGGGTCCGCGCCACGGTTCTGATTTCTGGAGACAAACATGCATTTTCATACGCGCACATTCGCGTACGCCGTGCTGGCCGCCATGGGATTGACCACCCATCTCGCGGCACAGGGCGGCGTCGCGCTCAGCGGCCGTCTGTTGAATTCGCTGTCGGGCGCGCCCATCGCAGGCGCGACCGTTCAGATCGACGAGCTGAAACGAACGGTCATGTCCGGCGGCGACGGGACGTTCGCGTTTGCCGACGTGCCGGCCGGGTCGTATCACTTGTCGATTCATTCAGACGGGTACTCGACCCGTCGCACCGAGGTGACGGTGGGCGTTGCTGCGGTCACGCTCGAGCTGACGGTCGATCCGGAACTTCACTTCGAGCAGGTGACGACGGTGACCGGGGACGCCCGCAGCCAGTTCGAGGTGTTCCAGCCCACCGCGGTGCTCGCCGGTCAGGACCTGACCAAACAGCTCGGGATGTCTCTTGGTGCAACGCTCGAAAACCAGCCGGGCGTTACGTCGCGCAGCTTTGGTCCCGCCCCTGCGCGACCCGTGATCCGCGGTCTCGACGGTGATCGCGTGCAGATCCTGCAGGACGGTCAGCGCATCGGCGACCTCTCGAGCCAGTCCGGCGACCATGGCGTCAATGTGAACCCCGCAGCCGCAACGCGAATCGAAGTCGTCCGCGGGCCGGCCACGCTGCTGTACGGCGCCAACGCGGTCGGCGGTCTCGTCAACGTCATCACCGAGGACATTCCAACCAGGCCGATCACGGGCGCATCAGGCAACATGACATTCGACCTCGGGTCCGCCGCGAACGAAGCGGCAGGTGCGGCAGACGTGCGCGTGGGCAACGGAACCTTCGCGCTGCATGCCGGCGGCGGAGGCCGGCGCTCCAGCGACGTCTCGACGCCGGAGGGCGACCTGGAGAACTCGCAGTCGCGCAACGGATTCGGCAGCGTCGGCCTTTCATGGACTGGCGGCAAGGGTTATGTCGGCGCCAGCTACGGCTACGACGACACCAGATATGGCATTCCCGTTGTCGAAGATGGCCAGGTCCAGCTGACCCCGCGGCGGCACTCGTTCAGCGTGCGCGGCGGCGCGCAGGGCTTGAGCGGCATTCTCGATTCATTCAGGACGACGCTCGCGGTGCGGCGCTACAAACACGACGAGCTCGAGGGCGACGAAGTCGGAACGGCATTCAGGAACAACACGGAAGAAGTCGAGCTGATGGCGTCGCATCGCGCGCTCGGCCGTCTGAAAGGCAGCGCCGGCGGCTGGTTCCTGAACCGTGCGTTCGGCGCCACGGGCGAAGAGGCGCTGTCGCCGGACGTCGATCAGCGCGGGGTGGCGGCCTTCCTGTACGAAGAGGTCACGTGGCCCCACTTCACGTTCCAGTTTGGCGCCCGCCTCGACCACACGCGGTACGAGCCGCTTCTGGAACCGGCGCGGACGTTCACGAGCGGCTCCGGATCGCTTGGTCTGCTGTTCACGCCAGCCGCCACGAACGAGCGGCTGACATTCGCCCTCAGCCTCGCGCGCGCGGCGCGAAACCCGGCACTCGAGGAGCTCTTCTACTTCGGACCGCATCCCGGCAACTTCGCGTTCGAGATCGGGAACCCTCAACTGCGACCCGAGCACGCGATCGGCTTCGACCTCTCCATGCGGTGGCGCGGAGCGCGCGCATCCGGCGAGGTGACGTATTTCCGCAACGACATTCAGGACTTCATCTTCAGGAGCCCGTTGACGCCGGAGCAATTCGCGAATCGCCTTGGCGAGTTCGGCGAGCGCTTCCCCGGACGGGACCTGGAGTTGCCGGACGAGGAGTTCCCGATCGTCGACTACGTCGCCGCCGACAGCGTGCTGCAGGGCGTCGAGGCGCATGGCGACGTTGGCCTGACGGCGGAGCTGTTCGCGGAGTTCGGCTTCGACTACGTGCGCGGCACGCTGAAGGACGGCAATGCGCCTTTGCCGCGGATGCCTCCCTTCCGCAGCCAGTTCGGCCTGCGTTACCAGCGCAACGCGTTTCAGACGGGAGGCACGGTGATCGTGACGGCGAAACAGGATCG
>DATLLQ010000256.1:0-8018 GCA_035537775.1 Vicinamibacterales bacterium
CGCTGCTCGGCGTCATTCGCGATCGCGCGAACGCGTCAGGTGCACGGCAACCTCCGCGCGCGGACCTGCGCTTCGGGACAGGACCCGACAATCAGGTGTTTCTGCTGAACAAGCAGGACGGCGTCGTGCGGTTGCTCACACGGTAGATCAACCGGGCATCAGTCCGGTATGAGCGGCTCAACCCGATCGATGACGAGTACGTCCACAGGGCCGGTGGTCGCCTCCAACCGCAGGCCGAGCTGTTCCTGCAGCCCGTGGTGTCAACTACCGAGGGGCTCGCTCCCGAGGGCCTTGCCCTCAGGGGACGGGACGACGAGTTCGAGCACGACTGCGCGTCTCTGTCGACATACCGGATTCAGACGAGCGAAAGAGAGCGGTGACGGAGCCGAAGGCGATTCGCTCGTCGGCACGGAGCGGGACCTGGCCGCGGACCCGCTCGCCGCCGACGGTCGTGCCATTCTTGCTCCCGAGATCCTCGAGTTGGACCACGTCTCCCTCGACGATCAAACGCGCATGACGGCGCGACACGCTGACATCATCGAGGAAGACGTCCGAGGCGCCGTCGCGTCCAACCACGTATTCGCCGTCGTGCAGCGCCACGCGCCGGCCGCGCAGCACCAGCCAGTGGAGCACGATGTTTCGCGCGGCCGGCCGTTCGATCGGCACGGCCAACGCGTAACCGACACGATGCGCCGTGCGGATGATTGGCGCTGCGGACGAGCGGTCGTCGAGTGCGCGGCGCAGCTCCTTGACCACACCTGTCAGAGTGGCATCGGCGACGAACGTTCCTGGCCATAACTGTTCGTGCAGTTCCCGCTTGCTGACGACACGCGGCGCGTGAGCCGCCAGCAGCGCAAGCAGGTCGAAAGCCTTCGGCGTGAGGTGGAGGGACGCGCCATCGCGAAACAGCTGCCGCCGTTCGTTGTCGAGCGTAAATGGGCCGAACTGAATCACCATCGCAGCTCCCTCGCCCCCAGAGAATTCCCCTGAATCTCTCCCGTTTCCTCCACGACTTCATGAGCACGCGCAGCGGACGATGCGTTCGAGCGCGCAACCGCGCGCCGATGGAGGAGGCAGACCATGTCCCTGTTACCACGAAGATCCGATCGCGAAACCGTTTCCGCGGCGCCATCCCGGGCGGCGCAGCCGCTCGTGGCATTCATTGCTGCGGCAACGGTGCTGGCGATCGTCGCGCTTGCTCCTGTCGCGTCGGCGCAGAACGTCCGTGAATGGTCGCCTGCGGTCAGCGTCGACCCCGCTCGTCAGCTGGGCGTGAACACGAACGTCAACGACGGCTGTCCGTATGAAGCGCCGGACGGTCATATTCTGTTCATGGCGACCAACCGCGTTCCCGGCGGCGCGGGGACGAAAGATCTCGATATCTGGGTCGCGTATCGGAACCGCGCCGATAGTCCCTGGGGCGCCGCTGAAGCGTTGCCCGCGCCGGTCAACACGGCCGCAGCGGAATTCTGTCCCACGCCGCTCGCCGGGAACGGGCTGCTTTTCGTCAGTACCCGGGTGAACACCTGCGGCGATGGCAGCGATCCCGACCTCTACTTCAGCCGCTTGCGGATGTCGCCGCTCGGCTGGAGCGAGCCGACGCCGCTGCCGTGTAACGACGTGACCGGCATCAACAGCCGCTTCGAAGAGTTCTCGCCGTCCCTGGTGCAGGCGGATGGCCGGACGCTGCTGTTTTTCTCAAGCAATCGCGATACGGGTGTGGCCGGGCTGCACAAGGTCTATTCGAGCGAGATGCTCGCCGACGGCACGTGGACGCCTGCAGAACAGGTGGACAAGCTCAATTCCGCCGGGTTCAGCGATGCGCGACCGAACCTCAGCAGCAGCGGCCTGGAGATCGTCTTCGACTCGAACCGCGCGGGCACGTTCGACCTCTACATCGCCATACGCGGAAGTCTCGATGCGCAATGGTCGGCTCCCAAGCGGCTGGAGTCCGACGTCAACAGCGATACCGCCGACGAGACGCGTGGCTCGTTCTCCCGCGACGGCCAGCGGCTGTATTTCGGTTCGACACGCGCCAACGCAGTACTCGGCGGCAGCGGCGGTGACATTTACGTCTCTACGCGCTCACGGGTGCGGCTCTGGCCGGGACGGTAGAGGACAACGTGGAGACCGCTGTGCCGGTGCCATCCCGCTGGCGCAGCGGTCAGCATGGTCATTGGCGCTCGGAGAGCAGGGTCTCGATTTCCTGCCGATAGGCCGCCAGAGTTGCCGCGTCGTAGCCGGTGTGGCGATACCGCACGGCGCCGGTGCGGTCGAGAACGAACGACGCCGGAATCGCCGCACCGCCGAGAGCCTCGAGCATGCGCGCGCGCGGATCGAACGCGACGACCATAGGGGTGGGATGCTCCGCGAGAAACGCCGTCGCGCGCTTCCGCACGTCGTCCACGTTGACCGCGACGATCTCGACGCCGCGCGGCCGTAGTTCCCGCTGCAGCGCCGAGAGCTGCGGGAAGGCCTGCCGGCACTGCGGGCACCAGCTCGCCCAGATCTTCACCAGCACGACCTTGCCGGCGAAGTCCGCAAGGCGGATCGCCTGCCCCTTGCTGCCAGCCAGTTCGAGCCGCAGCGCATTCCCCGGCGCCGCTGACGCGGCCCCGCCGGCGATCGCCAGCGCTGCCGCCAACGCTGCGGCGCTCAGTAACACCCGGCCCCGAATCGTCATGTTAAGCTCCCGTCCACCACGTGCAGCAGACCTTTGGCAGCCTCCGCATCAACGGCGCCACCCGTCAGCTCTGGCGAGGAGGGTGTGAGGTTCACCTCGCCCGAAAAGCCTTCGACCTGTTCGCCCTGCTCGTCGAACAACGTCCCGAAGCCGTCTCGAAGGGCACCATTCACGCGCGATTGTGGCCCGGAACGTTTGTCGCGGACATCACTCTCCACAGCCTGGTGTCGGAGCTTCGCCATGCCATTGGCGACGACGCCGCGAGTCCCGAATATATCCGCACAATCCACGGCTTCGGCTATGCGTTCATTGGCGACTCCGAGGCGCCCTCGCCGGCGAGGCGCCCCCGCGGCTGGCTGATCGGTGCGATCGGACGCCGCCGGCTGTTCGAGGGCGACAACGTCATCGGGCGCGGGGGCGACGACGGCGTAATCGAGGTCCCGGCGAGCACGGTGTCGCGCCGTCACGCGAATCTCCGCATCGACGACGAAGCGTGGCTGGAAGACCTGGGAAGCAAGAACGGCACATTTCTCGAGAACAGGCGTGTCAGTCGTCCGGTCCGCGTCGCGGATGGCAGTCGCGTCCGCCTGGGCTCGTGCCTGCTGACGGTGAAGTTGAGCGAGGCCCTCACGACGAGCACGACGCGCAGTATCACCCGGCCTTCCGGCAGAGGCATTTGACCAGCGCGCTCTGGCGTCGCGCCGCCACCGCTGTCGCAGGGGCACCAGGCTGGCCGAATCCCCAGCCGACGCCGAGCGATACCCCACGGTTGGTGGCATGGGTGTTCCGGCCGGTCACCGTCGTCGTGTAGCCGCCGAAGAGCTCGATCGAATCGGTGAGCGAGACGGCGATCCCGCCGCCGACGTTCAAGAAGCTTTCGCGCGAGATTTGATCGTGGTGCCTGAAGACCTCGGCTGGAAGCACGGCGCCGCTGTTCGGCAGCAGATCGATCCCCGTATGGCCGATACGCGACGAGGTAATGGCCATCACGCGGAGTCCGGGGGTGATGAAGTAGGCGGTCTCCAGCGACGCAAGGCTGAAACGCCGGGGAACGTCGAGCGCCGACTCCGACACCGAGTACGCGTAGGTCCCCTGCACCACGAGTCCAAGCCCGGCGAAGAGGCGGCCGGCGCCAACGCCGGCGACGAACTCGTTCAGCGCCCGCCCGGGTGCGGCGTGGGCAAAGTACTCGTAGTCATGGCTGGGTAGCGAGCTCCCGGCGAACGGCGTGATCACAACGGGTCCATCGAGAACGTTGTAGCGGACGCCGAACCGGAAGTCCTGCGTATTCGTATGCCAGGCGCCGTCGTCGAGCGTGACCGGCCGATGCGGAAAGCTGCCGCGGTAGCGGGCGGCGACGATCGGCAGGCCGACGTTGACCGTCAGTCGATCGGTCACGCCATACGTCAGATCCAGCAGGACCGTGTTGGCGTCGATATGGCCGAAATCGAAGCGCCGGTCGGGGAGGAAGTGCTCCTTCGACAGTGTGTTCGAAAAGAGGACCGAAACGGCACCCTGGCCCTTTGCCGGCAGCCAGACCTGCGCGCGAGCCACCGCGGGCGCGGACAGAAGAAGCACGACCACGGCTCCCAGCAGAGCCGCGTTGCGTCGAAGTGTTTCCATGGTTCGATGCCGTCAGGACTTCCGCTGCCGCCCCGACTTCACGCGGGTCTTCATCGCGTCGTCGATCTTGGACAGCAGGCCAGTGATCTTGTCGGATGCCTTGACGACCGTGAACCGGTGCGTGTCGGCGTTCGTCTTTGCCGGCTTGACGCCTTCGGTGCTGGCGCCGATCAGCGCAGGGCCGGTTGAAACGGAGGCCACACGATCGCTGACGGCAACGGCCGAGTCGTAATCGGTGAACACGAGGTCGATGGTGCCGGATTGGAGGGCGCTGTTGAGCGCCTCGGGGCTTTCAACGACCTGCACGGCATGCCCGGCTTTGGTGAAATGCTTCTCCAGCCGGTTGTCGCGCAGTTCTCTGCTGGCCGCCGGCGCACCGCCGGCGTAGATGAGGATCTTTGCGGGGTATTTGGCCGCGTAGATCAGCGCACCGCGCCCGCTGGCTCCGGACTGGAAGAACTTGTCGCCGCACGCTTCCAAGGCCGAGGGCACGGCATAACACAGGCAAATTACCAGCGTGACGAAGATCTTCATGAGACCACCCGTTTTATAACGCAGGACGCGTGACCGAGCCGAAAAACAGGCGGAGGATAGCATTGAAACCCGCGGCCGGATCCTTGGAAATGCCTTGGGTCATGACCCGGCCCCCTTATTGTGCGGACCTCATGAAGGGGAACCATGAACGGCGTCTGGCGAAGTTGGTCAGCATGTCGATCGTGGATCGCGCGCTGGCGAGAGAAGTCACCAGAGTCCCGCTGGAGCTGCGGGTGAGCCCGCGAAGGCCCTGGGACATCACGGGAACCACGCCGAGATCGGGATTGATGATCCGGGCGTTGCCGGTCGCGATGTCGATTCCCGCCAGCAGGAAGTGGCCTGCGCGATCATCGGAGTTACGCAAGCCGTAGACAAGCCGGCTGTCGGCTGACCACTCGTACTCCATCCAGGCTTCTTCGCTGATCGTGCGGTAATCACTGCCATCCGGCCGCACGATGGCCAGCCCGTCGCCCCGCTTGAAGAGAATCCATTGACCGTCGGGCGACCATTTGACCCGCGACGTGATAACGACCGGTCCCTGATGGACGATCTGCGGCTCCTGATCGGTGCCAACCTGCTTGACCCTGATCACCAGACGGGTGTCCTTCATTCGTTCGGTGAAGGCGAGGCGATCCCCCTCGGGGGACCACGCCGGACCGTCCTGGTAGAAGGCGCCGGAAGAGATCCGCACATGAGGCCCGCGGCCGCCGGTGGTGGAGTACCAGACCTGATAGCCAGTCTCGCCCCCGTACCGCTGATAGGCGATGCGTCCACCGTTCGGCGACAAGGCCAGGGATCCAAACGCCAGCGTCCGATCGGGGAAGTTGTCGGCGCTGACAATCGTTCTGCTGTAATTGCCGTTCCTCGGCCGGCTTTGAATGCGCAGTGCGCCGTCGTGATCGGAAAGAAACGCGTACTGGCTGCCGTCTTCCGCGAACGAGGGGTCCGACTCGTTGCGCTGCGTCGCCAGCATCGGCCGGCCTGGGGCACCGTCGAGCGGTATCTCTACGAGATCGAAATCGACGGCGTCCGATGCGAACACAATCCGGCCCCGGTCGGATGTGACGACCGGACGACTCTCGGAGCCCAATCCCGCGGTGATTTGTCTGCTTCCACCGCTGACGGTATCGGCTTCCCACAGATGCATCCTCGTCAGCGTCGGCTCCCAGAGCGCGATGACGATGCGGCGGTCATCCAGCCAGTCGAAAGAGACGGGTGCGGGCGCGCCGCTCTCGAGCGATTCCAGGACGCGGTACGGCTTTCCTCCGGGAGGCCACGGAATCATCCAGAACTCCGAGACCGGTACGGGCCTGGTAGCCGAGGTGTCGGGCCAGCCCCAGACCCAGGCCAGTAACTTGGTGCCATCGGGAGAAAACCGCAGCGCGCCTTCCACGAATGTCCGCGTGTCGAACGGCGCCTCCGTGTACCGGCGCACGTTCGTTCCGTCGGCCGACGCGATGTGGAGCGCACGCAGCAGCGCGAAGGGGTTCTGGACTCTCGTGTCGTCGCGGAAGAACACGATTGAGCGGCCGTCACGCGAGATGGTCGAGCGCGCGGCGTTTTCAATCCAGGGTTCCGGTGTTCCCCCTGCAGCGGCAACGGCCCACAAGGCGTCGGATATGCCGGCAGGAGCGTGGTAGTAGACGCGCGAGTTGTCTGTCGGCGACCAGAAGGGATCGGTACTGTCGAACCGTCGGCCACTGGTGAGACGCTGCGGTTCGGACGAGAAGTCCATTCCCGTGGTGAAGATCTCCAGGATGCCGTCAACCTGGGAGACATACGCGAGCGTTGTGCCGTCTGGCGACAAGGCGGGAGCCGTCTGGAAGGAGCTGGCCGTGACGAGCGGCCGATAATCCGGGATCGGCAAATCGCCTGCGCCCGACGTGAGCAGCAGACTGACGACGACGGCGAGCAGCAAGACCGCTGCAACGAGCGGCAGGCTACCCGTTCGGCGAGGGGCGGCCGACGGCTCGATCGGGCGAAGTCCCTCGGCCGTAATCTCGCTGAGGCGGCTCTGCAGCGTCGTCAGATCCTTCAGCAGATCCGCAGTTGACGCATAGCGCTCGATTCGGTCCTTGGCCAGGCAGCGCTCGATGATCCAGCGCAGCGGCGCCGGCACCTTCGGATTGAGCCGCGCGATCGGCGCCGCTTCGTCGGTGATGACTGCCGACATCGTTTCCACCAGCGTGGCGCGCCGGAAGGGATGCGTCCCGGTGGCCATTTCGTACAGCACCACGCCGAACGAGAACTGATCCGATCGGAAGTCCAATGCTTCGCCGCCGCCGGCCTGCTCCGGGCTCATGTATTGCGGCGTGCCGGCCAGTGCGCTCAGTGAGACCGTGGTCACCGACCGAGCGGGCGCCTCCGCCGGCTCGGGTGCCACTATCCGTGCCAGCCCGAAGTCCACGATCTTCACGCGACCGTCACGCGTGACCATGACGTTTTCCGGCTTCAGATCCCGGTGCGTGATACCAATCGCGTGTGCGGCGTTCAGGCCGGCCGCGATCTGCACGGCGAGGTCGAGCAGCCGGCGCGTGGGCATTGGCTCGCCGAACATCTCATCGCGCAGCCGTCTGCCGTCGACGAGCTCGGTCACGATGAACGGGAATTCGTGGTCGATGTCGGCGTCGTGCGCGGCCACGATGTTCGGGTGGGTCAGCGCTCCCACGGCGCGCGCTTCTTCGAGGAAGCGGCGCCGACGCGTCTGGTCCTGCGCCACCTCACTCGGGAGGAGCTTGAGGGCAACCTCGCGGTGGAGGCGCGGATCCCACGCACGATAGACAGCGCCCATGCCGCCAGCTCCAAGCTGCTCCCTGATCTCGTAGCGGCCGATGTGTTCCGGAGCCTGCACCGCGACGAATGTTACACCGCGCGTAGTTGGATAGTTAGGTAGTTGGGTAGTTGGATGGTTCGTAGTGAGTTGGACGTCCGTCGTTACGGGGGAGCCGGGAGGTGATCGGACGAAACAGCGAACGGCTCGCAAATCGAGCCGAGCTCGCTGCGACCGTAACGGGCGGCAAGGCGCAGCAGCCGTAGAAACACCTGCGCGGTGATGAACGCGTCGCCGCCGGCGGTGTGACGATCGTGCGGGACGACGCCGAACAGCTCGCATAGGCTGTCGAGCGTGAACTCGCGGATCTGTTCGCGGTCGGCAAACGCGCCGCTGCGTTCCAGGTGC
>DATLLQ010000257.1:0-11460 GCA_035537775.1 Vicinamibacterales bacterium
GCCGCCGGGTACGATCACGCCCGGCAATGCCTTCGTCCCGGCAAGCGCCAGCATCGTCGCCGGCAGTCCCTTGTCGCAGGTGGCGATGCCGAGTACACCCGACGCTGTCGGCAACGATCGGATCAACCGCCGCATCACGATCGCCGCATCGTTCCGGTAGGCGAGGCTGTCGAACATGCCGGTCGTGCCCTGGGTCCGCCCGTCGCAGGGGTCGCTGCAGTAGACGGCGAACGGCATCGCTCCTGCCGCGCGGAGAGCTTCCGCGGCGCCGCGCACCAGCAATCCGATCTCCCAGTGGCCGGTGTGATACCCGAGTGCGATCGGCTCGCCCTGCTCCGAGCGCAGGCCGCCCATCGTGCTGACAATGACGTACTGCGGCCCGCCGAGGGCGTCCGGACGCCAACCCATGCCGGCGTTCTGGGTCAACCCGAAGATGTTGCCGCTCGGCTCGTTGCGGAGCATTTCCGCCGTGATCGGCAGACGCCCTTCCGGCCCGTCGCCCTGAATTCGTGAATCGGCGATTGGCGCTGCCGAACCGAGTACCTCCTCGAGTGGGACCACGCTAGGCCCTTGCGCGCGTCACGGCGTCGATGATGGCCTGCAGTGCCGGCTTCGGCTGGTAGTCGGCGTCGAACACGAGCGGGTAGCGGGTCCTGCGCCACGAGCGGCGGTCGCTGAGCCCCCAGAACGTCACGCGATCGATTGACGCGCGGTGCTTGACGAAGATGGTGAACAGCCTGGCGTACGCATCTGCCTGCGCGCGCAGCAGCTCCTGAGACGGGGGTTCCACGGCCGCCTGGCCGCGGCCGAGTTGTCCGCCGCCCGTGCCGGTCACCGATACATCGAGTTCGGTGATGGCGATGCGCAGTTTCAGCGCCCTGTAATTTTCGATCGCCTGTTCGATCTCTTCGTACTTCTGCGGCGTCAGCGTCTGCAGGCTCCAGTGCCCCTGAATGCCGACCCCCGTGATCGGCGCACCCTCGCCGATCAGTCGTTTCAGCAGCCGCAGCGAGCTCTGATGTTTCGCGCCGCTTTCGATGCTGTAGTCGTTGTAGAGGAGCGGCACGGCGGGATCGGCCTCGCGTGCGAACGTGAATGCCTGGGTGAGGAAGTCGGGGCCGACGATCTTCAACCACTGCGATTCGCGCAGGTTCTCGCCAACGCCGGTTTCGCCGTCATTGATCGCTTCGTTGACGACGTCCCAGCCGGACATCTTTCCCTTGTAGCGCCCGACGAGTGTGTGGATGTGATTCCTCAGGCGCGCGAGCAGCAGTTCGCGGGTTGCACCTTCAAAAAACCATGGATTCGTCTGCGAGTGCCACACGAGGGTGTGGCCGAAGGTCCTGATGTCGTTCTCCTGCCCGAATTGCACCAGCGTGTCCGGGGGCGTCCAGTTCCACGTCTCCTCCTGTGGATGGACAGGCCCGGGCTTCATCGAGTTCTCGGGCGTGATGGCGTTGAACTGCGCCTTGATGAAGTTGATTTCGGCAGGGGTGAACTCGGTTGGCGTGCGGAAGTCGAACGCGGTGCCGATGAGAAACACCCCGCGGCACGCATCCTTCAGCGACGGCACGGCCGTCTGCGCGCGGACACCGGTGGTGGAGGCAGCGGCGGCGACGGCAACGAGGAAATCGCGGCGGGACAGGTCGCGCATCATGGAATCACTCCCGGGAAGACATAGGCGTACATCATCACGATCAGCCCGACCAGCGATGCCAGGACGATGCTGTGCCAGATGACCGCCTTGAAGATTGCCGCTTCATTGCCCTGCTGATTGGTGGCGGAGCTGGCGACGACGATCGACTGCGCGTCGATCATCTTGCCCATCACGCCACCGGTGGAGTTGGCGGCACCCATCAGGATTGGACTGAGCCCCAGTTGCTCCGCAGTGACCTTCTGGAGGTTGCCGAAAAGGGCATTGGACCCGGCGTCGGTGCCGGTCAGCGCCACGCCAAGCCATCCGAGCAGCGTGCCGAAGAACGGGAACAGCCAGCCCGTGCCGGTCAGGCTCAGGCCCATCACCGTATCCATTCCCGAATACCGCGTGACGTATGCGAGGCCGACCATGAAGCTGATCGCCAGCATCGACGGCGTCATCTGCACGACCGTGTTCCTGAACAGCCGTGCCGTCGTGCGCCAGGGGAGCCGCGCCAGGAACGCGGCAACGAGGGCAGATACGAAGAGGACGGTGCCGGGAATCGCGACGAAGTTCAGATTGACCGTCGCGTCTTCCGGCGTTGGCTGCGGCGCAACCGGCGGCATCTTCAGCACCGCGTTGTGCAGGAACGGCATCGGCGTCCTCAACGCGTCGAAGTTCAGGTGCCGGCTGATCTCGGGCAGTCCGGTGCTGAAGATCAGGATCGACGCAATGATGAACGGCGACCAGCCGTTCAAGACTTCCATGGCCGTGTGTTGCGTGGCGGTCACGTCCGATTGTTCGCTTACCGGCATGACCTCCGCGGGTGACCAGAACCGGAGGAACGCTACCATCGCCAGCAGCGAGAAGAGGGCGGCGACGATGTCCACCAGGCCGGGTTCCTGATAGTTCGACCAGTAGAACTGCATGCCCGCGAACGTAGCGCCGCTGACGAGCAGGGCAGGCCACACCTGCCATGTTTCCCGCCAGCCGACCATGCTGCGCACGAGCCAGAAGGGCAGGATCAGCGACAGCGGCGGGAGAATGCGGCCCGCCATCGCGCTGAATTGCGCTTCAGGCAGCCCGGTGACTCCTGCCAGCACGCGGATCGGATTCCCGACGCCGCCCCACGCGACCGGTGCGGTGTTGGCGATCAGACAGAGCGTCGCCGCCTGGAACGGGGGGAAGCCGAGCCCGATCAAAAACGCACCGGCGACCGCCACCGGGGCGCCGCCACCGCCGGTCCCTTCGAGGAACGCGCCAAAGCAGAAGGCGATGAGGATCAGCTGCAGGCGCTTGTCCGACGAGAGGCCCGCAATCGAGTTCTTCATCACCTGGAACTGCCCGGTGGTGATGGCAACGTTGTAGAGGAATATCGACGCGACGACGATCCAGGCGATGCGGATGATGCCGAAGATGAAGCCGTGGGCCGCCGCTGTCGCCACGAGCATCGCGGGCATCCCGAACACCACCAGCGCGAGCAGGACGGCAACGGCGAACCCGCACAACGCGGAAATCCAGACGCGCTTCTTCAGCGCGACGAGCACGAAAAATAACGTCACCACCGGAAGCGCTGAGACCGCTGTCGAGAGGATCCGGTTGCCGAACGGATCGTAGAGTTGCGGCCAGGTCGCTACGTCAGGCATCTAGATCTGACTCGCAAGCGCCACGTGGCGAACCGCAGCGTCGCCAAGCCGCTCGCGGAGTTGCGTCAGATAGAGGCTCCGGGGCGTGACATGCCTGCCGAGCGACTCGATGTGCCCGTTCTCCTTCGTCGTGTCCTGCAGCGGAATGTTGAAGATGACGGCGTTCACACCGAGGTGGCCGAATGAGAAATTCTGCGCGGTGGGCGGTTTCTGCACGAGGAAATCTCCCTCGCAATTCCAGAACACCGTGTTGGCGCCCGCCCATCCGATGTTGATGTTCTTCCAGAAGCGCGCCGTCAGCGGCGCCTGCACGTTGTCGTAGAGGTTGCCGGTTGCCCACTGTTCGTGGGGCTCGCTCGACGAAAACGGGCTCGTCGCCCGGCAGTCGAGGAACACGTTGCCGCTTCCCGTCGGCTGACCGGTCATGAACGAGTGTCGGCCCTCGTCCGAATGGCACCGTTGTACGAGGGCGAGCTGCCCGCGCAGGGCAAACGTGAATCGCCGCGCGCCGAGCCTGCGCGAGACCGGTGCCCGCGACACGCAGTCCTGCACGGTGATCCACTTCGCGCCGCGCTGCGTGCCGACCATGCTGTTGACGAAATGCAGCGCCGCGGCATTCCGCACCCAGCCGTTCCTCACGTTGTCGAAGACGACGAAGTTCCGGTAGTGATTCTCGTCGGCGTAGTACTCCTCGGCGACGTAGTTCTGGCGGTCCATGTTGCCGTATTCAGTCGTGCGGACCGACGGGTCGAACTCTGAGACGGCACGCAGGTTCTCGATGCCGACCTGTTCGATACGTCCCGCATCTTCGTACGTTGCGACGTCTCCGCCGCCCCAGCGCCGATCGATGGCGCAGGTCAGCGGCGCATCAATCGTGATCGTGTTGCCCTGCACGTCCGTGACAACCCGATCCCATTCGATGTTGAACGGCCGCCAGCGGCTTTGCGGCGATTCGCCGTTCATCCCGACCGCGTCAATCCATTCCTGGTTGCCGATCCGCCGCACGATCACCAGGTCGCCAGCCCGGAAGCCGCGCGCAGACGCCACCCTGAAGCTACGCGCCCCGACCGGAACGTAGTCGTCGGCAACTGCCTGCCTGGTGTTCTCTCTCGCTGTCGCGCCGGACGCGCCGGCGATCGTCACGAGCGTGCCTTGACCTCCGGGCCCACCCGCACCGGGGCCTGCGCCCTCCACTCGGCCGGTCCCAGTACCAATCAGGACGGTACCGGTGTCGCCCATCCCCTCGCCGCGGATCACGACGCCGCTGGCCTGAATCCGCACAGGGGTCGCCATCCGGTAATAGCCGGATCGCAGGAGGACGGCGCCGCGCAGGCCAGCCGCGTCGCGTGGACGCGCTGACACGCGGTCGATCGCCGCCTGGACGTGCTGTGTGTTGTCGCCCGGAACCGGCCAGATCGTTTCGCGAACGGGAGCTGTCGGAATGCCGACGCCGCCGCCACGATATCCAGCGTGCGAGGCGTCGTGGATGTTGTTGCCCTGGTCGTCGGCCACGTAGACGAGCCGGCCATCGGCGCCGGGATAGATGCGCGACGCCGTCGGTGCGAGATCCAGGACCTGCGCGTTGGCGCGTGAGAGCAGCGCCGGTGCCAGTCCCAATTGGAGGAGTCGTCGACGCGAGACCGCCATGCTGTCGCCTCCGTGTTGCGTCACACCACCGCGACGGGATTTTCGAGCGTGCCGACACCCGATATCGTGATCCGCACGCGGTCATCGGCCGCGAGCGTGAACGCGTCTGGCGGAATTACGCCGGCACCGGTCAGAAGAACTGCGCCCTGGGGGAACTGCTGCGAGCGGAAGAGGTACTCAACCAGCTCCGTAAAGGAGCGCTTGATCTGGTTCGCCCGCGTCTCGCCGGCAAAGACCGTCTGTCCGCCACGGCCGATCTCGAGCTGAATCGTCCACCCACGTACGTCGTCTTCAGTCACACCGACGACAATCCACGGGCCGACCGCGCAGGAACGGGCATAGATCTTCGCCTGCGGCAGGTACAACAGGTTCTCGCCCTCGATGTCGCGCGAGCTCATGTCGTTGCCGATGGTGAAGCCGACGATCCGTGCGGACGAGTTGATCACCAGCGCCAGTTCGGGCTCGGGAACGTTCCAGCGCGCATCGCTGCGAATCCCGACGGCGTCGCCTGGCGACACGACCTTCTCGGGCATCGACTTGAAGAAAATCTCGGGTCGCGCTGCTTCGTAGACGTGGTCGTACGCGTCGGCGCTGAACTCGGATTCAACCATCCGGGCCTGTTTGCTCCGCAGATAGGTCACGCCGGCGGCCCACACTTCCTGAGATTCGACCGGTGTCACCAGCCGCACGTCGTCCCACCTGTGCTGTGGCAGTCCTGCCCGCGTCAGGCGTGCCAGTTCCTCGGTGAGGTCCGCTCGTTCGAGCAGGCTCTGCATTCGATCGATACCGGCGGCGGCCAGGTCGAGGAGCGTGTCATCGTCGGTGATGAGACCCACACGGACGCGAGCATCCGCGTCCGGGGCTAACCTGCACAATCGCATGCGATGCACCATGAACGTTGGTCGATCTACTTCGCGGGAAGTGCGTAAGCGACCCACCCCATCGGCGCCCCTGCAGGCGGCGGCGTGCCGCCGCCGCGACCTCCGGCCGTACTGGCGGCCGGTACGAGCAGGTACTGTCTGCCCGCGGTCTCGTACATCGCTGGCGAGCCGACGAAGTTGCCGCCGAAGCGCGACACCCAGAGCTGGCGCCCTGTCTCGCTGTCCCACGCGCGAATCTGGTTGTCGCCGCCCGCGCCGAACACGAGTCCGGACTCGGTCACGATGATGCCGTTCAGCAGAGCCGCGGCACCGGTGCCGGTAATGCCCCGAGCCGCGAGTGCAGGATCGTCGCCGAAGCCGATCCGCCACGCGATGCGCGGCTGATTGAGGTCGTACTTGACGATCGACGTGAAGGGCGGAGCGATGCGGTTGCCGAGGGTGTTGTATTCGTTGATCACGGGACGTTCGTACTGCGTCACGCCCTCGGGATAAGGGGGAAGGGCGCCGCGTCCGCGCCCCGGCGCTCCGGCCGCTACGGGCACCGATCCGGATCCAGCGATCAGTTCCGGGGGTGCACCTGAACCCGCAGGACCGACGCCCCGCCCGCGTCCACCACCACCCGCTCCGCGTCCACCGGCGGCGGTCGTCAGGAACGTGACCAGGTTCTCGACGTCGGCAGGCGTCAGGTGGGGAAACGCGGGCATCCTTCCTTTCCCCGCAGTGATGACGGCGCGAATCGCTGCCGCGTCGAACCGTGGAGCACCGGCCGCGATGTTGTTCGCCGGGTCTGCGGTCGCGTGCAGCAACGGCACGCCGCCGTCCGTGCCCATCCGGTCAGGGCCGTGGCACGACTGGCAGTTCTGCTGGTACAGAGCCTGACCTGCGGGCACCGGTGGGGCACCGCCGCCGCGGCCGACGTTCTCGTCTGGCCGCACCAGTCGCAGGATGCCCGGGTTGTCGTGCGAGACGACGTAGACAGCACCGCGCGGCTCGGACGCCATCCCACCAAACAGCACGCCGCCGTTGCTGGTCGGCATGTGCATCGTGAAGTCGTAGCTGATTGGCGTGAAGAGGCCCTGGTTCTTCGCGCCAATCAGGCGCTTCCTGACCGCGTCCGCCTCCGTCGCGCTCAGATGGGGACTGATGTCATTCACGCCGAACGACTGCCGGCCGTGAGGTGGAGGGTTGGTCGGATAGGGTTGCGTCGGCCAACTCTGCTCGCCGGGCATGTCGGACCTTGGCACCGCACGTTCTTCGATCGGCCAGATCGGCTCGCCGGTCACACGATCGAGGACGTACATCCACGTCGTCTTGCTCGAGATGACGACGACATCTCTGTTGCGGCCGTTGTGTCGGATGGTCGTCAGCTGCGGTGCGGCACTTGGATCGAGGTCCCAGAGATCGTGATGCACGATCTGGAAGTGCCACAGCCGCTTGCCCGTGCGCGCCTCCAGCGCCACGACTGACGTCCCGAACAGATTCGCGCCGGTACGATCGACTCCGTAGAAGTCGTATGTCGGCGACCCAAGCGGGATGTAGACGATGCCTCGGCCCGCATCGACCGTCATCTCGCCCCAGTTGTTGACGCCACCCACGTACTTCCACGCATCCTTCGGCCACGTGTCGTAGCCGAACTCGCCAGGACGCGGCACGGTGTGGAAAGTCCACACCAGCTTGCCGGACAGGACGTCGTAAGCGCGGATGTCGCCCGGTGGCGACATGTAGCCCTCACCGGTTGCGCTACCGAGAATGATCAGATTCTGGAAGACCTCGCCGGGTGTGTTCGACTGGATGTTTCCGAGCGTCGCCGGGTCACGGCCGTCGATGCCCACGCGCAGATCGACGACGCCGTTGGTGCCGAACGACATGAGGGGCTTGCCGGTCTTTGCATCCAACTCCTGGAGGTAGCTGTTCATCGCAAAGATCAGGCGCTGGTCGCGGCCGTCGGCGCTCTCCCAGTAATTCATGCCGCGGCTCGTCATCCCGTTCATGTTTTCGCGAATCCACAGTTCCTTGCCGGTGGCTGCGTCAACCGCGACGAGCGATCCAGTGCGTCCCCGCCCGTACACGACGCCGCGGACGACGATTGGCGCGCTGCCGGTGTCGCCGAACGGATAGGTCCACGCCACCTGCAGACGGGTGACATTCGATTTGTCGATCTGCCGCGAGGCGAAGTAGCGCGAGTTATCGGAGCCGCCGCTGTATCCCGGCCACCACTTGTCCGCCCGAGACTGCGCCAGTGTGGTTGCGACTGCCACCGACCCCGCCGCCAATACAGCCGCCGCCGCGATGCGTCGCCGGCGTCCCCATCTGTTCTGGAACATAGGCGCGTATCATAGCCGTACGCACAACACATTTCGCATTACGCAACGCGCGTTGCGAGTTTTGCGCTAGGATTTCGCCCAATGAATGTTTCCCGATCCGTCCGCGTCCGTGCCGCTCTCGCCGCCGCCCTGACGATCGTTGTCGCCGGCTGCACCAGTAATCCTGGAGGGTCCTCCGACGAGGCGTGGCGGGAAGCGAATCAACGGGTCGTCGATCAGCACAAGGTCGGTGGCCGCGAACGCGAGGTGCCAGTCGTCACCGTGCCGATGACGCTCGTGGCCGGTGTGCCGGTCGAGCGCAGCGTCCTGACCACAGTGACGATTGCACCAGGCGTATCGGCGACGCTCGGCTGGGGCCGAGGGGCGCTCCTCGAACGGGTCGAGATGCAGCCCGGTGCCGCGTATCCGTTGCAGACGCTCAACGAGGAACTGATCATCGTTGTCCAGGACGGTTCAGCCACGATCGACGTTGGCGGAAAGTCGATGGAGCTGTCGAAGGACCAGGTGCTCTATCTGCAGCCCGGCGCCGTCCGTTCGATGAAGGCGGGCAGCAATGGGTGGAAGGCGTTCGAGGTGTACTCGCCGGTCCGGCTCGACCACCTTGCGCTGGCCGGACAGAACGTGTCCGGGGTCAACGCATCGTTTCCGGACCAGGGTGTGACGCCGTCGCTTCCGCCAGGTGTCGTCGTCAACGTGAACGAGATTCAACTGACTCCGCTCGTCGATCCGCTCGCCGGAAAGACGTACAAGCGAAGTACCGGGCTCTCGCGGCTGATTTGGGGCAAGAACGCGCAAATCAGCCTGATCCGCATGGATCCCGGCTCCGAAATCGCGCTGCACCGGCATCCCGAAGATCAACTGACGCACACCATTCGTGGCTCGCTCGATCAGGGCGTCATGGACAAGACGTTCCCGGCATCAGGGGCTGCGGGTCACATGTTGTTCCTGCCCGGGGGAATGGTTCATTCAGCGAAGCTGGGTAAGACCGGCGCGGACCAGCTCGACGTCTTCTGGCCCGTGCGCCCGGACTACGTTGAGCGGGCGCGCAAGCAACAGGCGCTGTACGAACAGGTTGTCGCGCCTGATGCGAAGCCGAAGAAGCTCGCTGAGGGCTTTACGTTCACCGAAGGCCCGACCTGGTTGAAGGGCAAGCTGTACTTCTCGGACATGTTCTTCGCCAATCCCGCCGCCGGGGACTGGACCGGGAGTCCCGCGAAAAGCCGGCTGATCGTCATGACTCCCGACGGCAAGTCGCGCGTGCTCTCGACCGGAATGCAGTCGAACGGGACGCTCGCAGCGAAGAACGGCAACCTCATCGTGTGCGACATGTTCGGACACCGTGTCGTGGAAGTGGAGCCCGCGACCGGACGCGTCGTGCGTGTCGTGCTCGACAAGATCAACGGCAAGCCGATCGACGGCCCGAACGACCTGGTGATGGATGCGAAAGGCGGCCTCTACATCACCGACCCGCAGTTCACGCCTGAATCGACGAAGAGCCAGCCCGGCAAGCAGGTGTACTACGTCGCGCCGGATGGAACCGCACGCGTCGTGATCGGTCCAGGCGAATACGCCATGCCGAATGGCGTCGAGCTGTCGCCTGACGGCAAGACGCTTTACGTGAACAACACGTGGCAGCAGCCGGGTGAGAACTTCGTCTGGGCCTACGACGTTGCAGCCGACGGTTCACTGACGAACAAACGGCAGTTCGCGATGCTGAATCTGACGCCCGGCGTGCTCGAAGCGGCCAAACCGGCCGACCGTGTCGATTCGGGAGCCGATGGCACCGCGGTGGACACCGATGGCCGTTACTATGTGGCCACCAGGAGCGGCGCCCAGATATTTCTTCCCGACGGCACGTATGCGGGGACGATCTGGGTGCCACAGTATCCGGTCAGCCTCACGTTCGGCGGCGTGAACAACGACGTCCTCTACATCGTGGGCGAGTCGTCGGCGTGGGCCATCCAGACCAGAGTGCGCGGGTTCCGGCATCCCGAGGGTATGAACTGACCTGAGCGGAGGATCGCGATGAAACGTATGAGACCGTTCCTGTGTGCCGTCCTGCTTGGCGGTGCTGTCACTCTTCTCTGGCAAGAGCAGCCGGTCACAGCTCAGGCGACAGGCCTGGCCAAACGCATCGTCCCCACCGATCCCGCGACATTCCGGATGTCGCCGGCGGTCCACGGCGGTGCCGGCAGCATGGGGTTCACGGCGCTGCTCAATCGTGGCGCGGTGACGCCGGAGTTCAATTTTCTGCACCGCGGCGTGATCCCGCCGGGCGCCGGCATCGGGCATCACTTCCACAACACCGTCGAGGAGATGTTCGTAATCCTGGACGGTGAAGCGCAGTTCACCATCGACGGACGCACGGCCACCGTCAAGGGACCGGCCGGCGTCATCTGCCGCACCGGCCACTCACACGCGATCTACAACGCGAGCTCGACGCCGGTGCAGTGGATGAACCTGAACGTCTCGCTCATCGCCGGCGTGTACGACGCGTTCGATCTCGGCGACACACGCGCCACTGCGGCGCTCGACCCGGTGCCGCCGTTCATGACATTGCGGCTGGATCGCGCGCTGCTCCGCGCGCCCGGCGGGCGCGGGCGCGGTGCCGCTCCCGCAGCCCCCGCGGCGAACGCCGTCCAGTCCCGCCGCGCGCTCGCTCCGTCGGTGTTTTCGACCACGTGGGCGTATGTCGATCACGTGTTGGTGCCGCCGGGTGGATCGACGCCGGAACTGGCCCACGAGAGCGTCGGCGAGGCATATTACGTAATGGCGGGCAGCGGCACGCTGACCGTGAAAGGGCAGTCATCGGAGACCGCGCCGGTGCGTACCGGCGACGCGATCCCGATCCGCATCGGCGAGTCGACCCAGTTCACCAATACCGGCTCCGAGCCGCTGGAACTCTTCGTGATGGGCGTTGCGAAGGACATGGCTGCGAAGACGCAGCTCTTGGCCGGCGGCGCCCAGAAGTAGTCGGACATTCTGGAGACAGACACGTGCACAGACGAGGGATCCTGAGGTCAGCAGTCATCGCGGTCGCCTCCGCGCTCGGCTTCGGGCGGTTCGCCACGCCCGCGCGCGCGCAGACGAAGCACATCCGCCTGTACGTCGAGATGGATGTCGCCCCCGCGCGCGAGAGAGAGATGCTCGACACGTTCCACAACGTGTTCGTGCCGGAAGCGGTGAAGCACGCGGGCTACATCCGGGTGAAGATGCTCAAGCGCCGCACCGTGCTGCAGGGCACGGCGCCCGCGCAGCACACCTATCGCTTCGAACTGGAGTTCGAGAACGAGGAACTGCGGCAGAAGTGGATTGCGTCCGCCGGC
>DATLLQ010000258.1:0-12870 GCA_035537775.1 Vicinamibacterales bacterium
CCGAGGCTGATGAGAATCATCACGACATCCCACGTCGGCCGGCTGTTGTAGAGAAACGCGAAGTCGAGGCTGTGCAGCCCGTGGTACACCCAGCGCTCCACACGGCCCCACCGGTTGATGGCGGTCACCACCTGGCTCAACGACGGATCGACATACACCCACGTCTGCGCCGGGTCGTCGAACTTGAGACGCAGCGCGGGAAGCGGGATCTGCCCGACCCGTGAGTAGTAGTAGGAGTCGTACTCGGAGAGCATCTGCGACTCGACGACTCTCGCCTCCGGGGCAGCGGCCTTGATCCTGTCCGTGATCGCCGCCAGATCGAACAGCTGACGACGCGGCTCGAAGGTATTCGCGTTGACAAGGACGCGATCGTCCTCGACGCGCGCGTGCCGGATCGCGTACGGCTGGTGCAGCCGCTCGCGGTCGCCCTCATCGCGCGCGACGGAGCCGCGGCGGACGATGTAAAAGGGCTCGTCCATCATGCGGACGAATTCGACTTCCTTCGCCGGCCGGCCTGAGAGCACAGCGTCCCAGGCAGCCGCGTCCCGCGGTGCGAACTTCGAGAGATCGATCGGCCCGCCCGACAGCGCACTCCGTGGCAACTCGAGACCGGGAGCATTCGTCCAGGCCCACGGTTCCATCGACACGAGGCCGCTGAACGCAAAGGTCAGCGTGAAGACACCGAAGACGGCGCCGCTCACGTAATGCCAGCGCATCGATCCTGAATAGGGAATCGCCGCTGACAGGCCGGACGCGCCCTTCCTCCATTGCGTCACGCTGAGCACGAGGCCGAGCACCGAGAGGACGCAGGCCAGAGCCGACGTCCACACGACGAGACGATACCAGAGCGGCTGACTGGTGCGCAGCGCGGTGAAGTACAGCCAGTGCGGGATGGTGCTGACCCACGCCCAGCCACGGCTGCTGCGTGTCGTCATCATGCCAACCTCACCGGTCACGGGCGACACGTAGAGTTCGGTGCCAGCCTCGTCATCGACGCGGAACTTGTCGAGCGGCAGCGGCGTCTGCAGCGTCCACTGATCGACTTCGTGCAGCGTGCCGGCGTGATGGACCTTCGATTCCGGCACCCGGGCAAAGGCCGCCGCGACAGCCTGCGACTGCTCGAGCGAGAGCTCTTCGAGGAGCTCGCCCGTGTCGGCGAAGACCACGGTGCTGTCGCGGGAGCCGAACCGGAAGATCGGACGATCGAGAAGGGTCGCGAGCGTGACGCGGCCGCGCGGCTCGAAGCCGGCGCGCTCGGCTGCCTCGGCCGGGCTCATCTGCACGCGCGAGAAGTCCACGGGCGGCAGGCGCTCGAGCCGGAGCTCGGGCGTCACCCGCGGCATGCCGCCCCAGTACATCATCGTGATGCCCGTGGCGAACCACATGATGACGAGAAGGCTCAGGACAATCCCGAGGTACCGGTGCGAGAGGATGACGGCCCGGCGCAGGAGCTTCATGGCTCGCCGCCAATGTACACCACCGGCTGTGCGCTCGTAGTGTCCGCCTTCAGGCGGACCTGGAACACTTCCAGCCAGGCCCGCGTAGACGCCCCTGATCGCGCAGAATATAGATGCGTTTCCACCACGATTGGATGGCCATGAAGACAGCTCGCATTCTGGTGGCTCTGCTCCTCGTCGCGCAGCCGGCCGCCGCCCAGCGTCTGACCGCGCCCCCCGACGCAAAAGCCCGTCTCGACAAGCATTTTGAGCGCTTCAACGGCGGCCCTGGCTGCGCCGTCGGCGCAGCGATCGACGGCAGGACCGTGTTCGCGTCCGGCTATGGCACCGCGGACCTGGAACACAACATCCCGATCACGGCTGAGACCATCTTCGAGCCGGGCTCGGTCAGCAAGCAGTTCACGGCTGCCGCGGCCCTGCTTCTGGTGCAGGAGGGAAAACTGTCACTCGACGATCCGGTGCGCAAATACATCCCGGAGGTCCCCGACTACGGAACGCCGATCACGATTCGCCACCTCATCCACCATACGAGCGGACTTCGCGACTGGGGCAGCGTGGCGGCCATCGCCGGCTGGCCTCGCGGCACCGTGGCCAGAAATCATGACGACGTGCTGGAGATCGTGTCGCGGCAGCGAGCGCTCAACTACGCGCCCGGAGCCGAGTACTCGTACACGAATACGGGCTACAACCTGCTCGCCATCCTTGTTGGCCGCGTGAGCGGCAAATCGTTTTCCGACTTCACACGCGAGGCGATATTCGCGCCGCTTGGGATGTCCTCGTCATCCTGGCGCGACGATTTCAGGCGTGTCGTTCCCAACCGCGCGATCGCCTATTCGCCGTCGGGAAGCTCGTTCGTGCTGAACATGCCGTTCGAAAACGTCTACGGCAACGGCGGGATGCTGACCACCGTCGGCGACCTGCTTCGATGGAGCGCCAACTTCATCGACCAGAAAGTCGGCGGCCCGGCGCTGGTGGAGAGCCAGCTTCGCAAGGCCGTGCTGAACGACGGGCGCACCAACGACTATGCGGCCGGGATTGTGGTCGGGAGCTGGCGCGGTGTTCGCGAGATCAGCCATAGCGGGGCAACAGCCGGATACGGCGGCTGGCTCGGGCGCTACCCGGACCAGGGCCTGTCGGTGGCGATCCTCTGCAACGTGAGCAGCGCAAACCCGACACAACTCGGACGCGACGTCGCAGCGCTCTATCTGGGAAGCGCGCTTCCGCCGCCGGCACCCACACCGGAGCCGGTGACGGTGAAAGGGCTTCAGGATCTCGTGGGGATGTATCACAACCTGCGCCTGCACACCGCCGTTTCCGCGACGGTCGACAACGGCCGGTTGAGGATCGGCGGCGTTTCGTACACGCCCATTTCGGCTGACACGTTCGTGAACGGAGACAGCCGGTTTGTGGTTGCAGGCGGGCGCCTGCGTGGCAGCGATGGATCGCTGTACGAAAAGGTCGAGCCCGCGAAACCGACGGTGACCGATCTCCAGGCCTATGCCGGTGACTACATCAGTGATGAGGCACAGGTCACGGTGCACGTCGCGCTGCAGGGAGACCGGCTGATGTTTCAGAACCGAACCGGCGCGTGGGGCCAGATGACTCCCACATACCGCGACGGGTTCAACGTTCCCGGAGGGGGCACCGTGAGATTCCTCCGTGATGCATCGGGCGCGGTCACCGAGGCCAGCATCACCGTCGAACGCGTCTGGGACTTACGCTTGAAGAAGCGATAGCTACTTGATGAACGTGCCGTTCCTGAGCTCGGCAACCGCCTGACGCAACTCGTTCTGCGTGTTCATCACGATCGGCCCGTACCACGCGACCGGCTCTTCGAGCGGCCTCCCCGAGACGAGCAGGAACCGGATGCCGCGCTCTCCCGCCTGCACCACGACTTCGTCGCCGCGATCGAACAGCACCAGCGTACGGTTGCCAACGTCGTCTACAGATCCCGGAGTGGGATCGCCGACGTGATCGGTCTTCACCGCTCGTGGAGCTGACGCATCGCGGAACGTGCCCGACCCCTCGAAGACATAGGCGAACGCATGCCGTGTCGTTTCCACGGGGAGCACGCGCCGTGTCCCCGGCGGCACCCAGATATCGAGATACCGCGGGTCCGCGGCAACCCCTTCGACGGGACCCTTCGCGCCCCAGAACTCGCCGCACACCACGCGGACCCTCGTGCCGTCGTCTTCGGTGACCTCGGGAATGTCCTTTCCCTTGACGTCCTGATAACGCGGCGCGGTCATCTTCAACGACGCTGGAAGATTGGCCCAGAGCTGGAAGCCGTGCATCCGCCCATGCTCATCGCCCTTCGGCATCTCCTGGTGCAGGATGCCCCGGCCGGCGGTCATCCACTGCACGTCACCGGAGCCAAGCGTTCCCTGGTTGCCAAGGCTGTCGCCGTGATCGACGTTGCCGCTGAGCACGTAGGTGATCGTCTCGATGCCGCGATGCGGGTGCCACGGAAACCCGGCGAGATACTCGTTCGGGTTGTCGTTGCGGAAGTCGTCGAGGAGAAGGAACGGATCGAACTCCGTCGGGTCGCCAAACCCGAACGCGCGGCGCAGGTGAACGCCGGCGCCCTCGATATGCGGCTGTGACTGGCTGATCCGTTTGACGGCTCTGATGGACATCGGGGACTCCTCGAGATCATCGCCTTGCCGGCGGCTTCTACTGTTCGTTCAGACGCCGGCAACGGAGCTCAGGATCCCCGGCATTCACGCGTCAGCCCGCGCTCGACTATTGCGTCGGGTTTCCTGGATCGAACGATGAACCAGCAAAGACCTGACGGCCATCTGGGAGCTTGACGGTTCGGGCGTTGGCCACCTTGTCCGACGTCTTCGAGCGGAAGCCCTCGACCGTCACCTGGAGCCCCTGCTTCACCGAGTTGCGGTTCCAGCCGTTACGCATCAGCCCGTTTGGCGGGCCCAGCTCGAAGTCCCACACCTGGAGCTTTCCTTTTTCGTCCTTCCCTTCCACGTAGATCCGCGCGTGGGGGTTGGTCCACTCGAGCTTCTGCACGGTGCCGGTGACGGTGATCGTCCGATCGCGGTCGTATTCCGCCGCAAACGAGTGGTGGGCCTGCGTGACGGCCGTACCGGCCAGCCACACGAAACCGGCCACCGCGACGAAGAGAGATCGACGGTTCATAGTCGCTCCGTCGCCGCGCAGAGCGCGGCCAAGAGATACTGCCTCAACCAGCCGCGGCTTCACCACAACGCGCAAGCGGCTGGTTGAGCATAATACGCCAGTCGAAAGTCGAAGGGTTTGCCCTGAGCGGAGGGAACGAATGCGAGCAGTCCTGCCTGTTGTGATCGTGATGGCTGTGGCGGCATCTGCCGTCACGCTCTCGGCCCAATGGCCGAAGTACCCGGCTCCGGGCGTTCCCAAGACAGCGAGCGGCGAAGTCGACATGAACGCGCCGGCGCCGAGGACCGCCGACGGCAAACCCGATCTGTCCGGCGTGTGGCGCGCCGGCGGGGGTGGCGGCCGGCAAGGCGCCCCGCCTCCTCCGGCTGACGCCGTCCCTCTGGCGGCCTTCCGCGACATCGGGCAGAACATCAAGGGCGGACTGCCGCTGACACCATATGGCGCCGAATTGCTCAAGACGCGCGTCGCCGGTAACAGCAAGGACAATCCCGAGGCGCACTGCCTCCCGATGGGCATCATCCAGCTCCACACCCAGGGTGCGCCGCGCAAGTTCATCCAGACACCGCGCGTGCTCGTGGTGCTCTATGAAGCCAGCTGGGAGCGCCGCGAGATCTTCACCGACGGCCGGAAGCTGCCGACCGACGATGCGCATCCATGGTTCTACGGCTATTCAACTGGACGATGGGAGGGCGACACGCTGGTGGTTGAGACGAGCGGCTTCCGCGACGATGGCTGGCTCGACATCATCGGCAGTCCGCTGACGGATCAGGCGAAGGTCACGGAACGATTCAGGCGCGTGAACTACGGGCGAATGGAAATCGACGTGACGATCGAGGACAAGAAGGCCTACACGCGGCCGTTCACCGTTCGGGTCAATCAGTCGCTGATGCTCGACGAGGAGCTGATCGAGTTCATCTGCCTGGAGAACCAGCGCTTCGGCAAGTAGTGGAGGGACTTGCGATCAGGCGCGCGCGCCCACGAGTGCCGTCAGCCTGGCACGAGCTGAGTCGTCAACCTGGGTGAAGCGGACGGCGAAGCCGACTCCGGGTGTCGCCATCAGCACCGTTCCGCCGACGGTAACGCTGCCGTCCGGCAGCGCGACCGAGATCTCCCGTACCCACGTGCCCTCCGGCGGCACCGTGAATCGGCTGTCGATATAGCAGCCGGTCGGGCTGATGCTGCTGACGCGCGTCTGCTCCTCGCCCCAGGGGCTGAGCCAGTTGCACTCGAAATAGCGCTCGATGCGTTGCCGCTGGCGGCGGCCGTTGTGCTTCATCGTTCGTTTCCACAAGGCAGACAGCCACAATCTAGCCATCCGATGCCTCCTTCATTCCGTGACGTTCGCGGCAAGAACGGCGCCAACCGGTTGCAACCTGCCTGTCGGGCACGCCGCGTCCTGGTCCGGGAAGGCGGATGACAGATGTGTGCGAGCGTGACTGAAACGGTGTGGTATACCGGGCAGGAATGGCGACTGCCCTCTATGACATCGACGTAAAGACCATCGGCGGCGGGGTCCAGCCGCTCGCCGACTATCGCGGCCGCACGCTCCTCATCGTCAACGTCGCCAGCCGCTGTGGGTTCACGCCGCAGTACGCGGGCCTCGAGAACCTCTATCGCAAGTACAAGGATCAGGGACTCGTGGTGCTCGGCTTTCCCTGCAACCAGTTCGGCAGCCAGGAGCCCGGAAGCGAGGCGGAGATCGAGAAGTTCTGCTCGACCACTTACGACGTGACGTTTCCGCTCTTCGCCAAGATCGACGTGAACGGAGCGGCTACGCACCCGCTTTATGCGCTGCTCAAGTCGGCCCGGCCCGGCGTGCTCGGGACCGAGGCGATCAAGTGGAACTTCACCAAGTTCCTCGTGGACGCGCACGGTCATGTCCGGGCGCGCTACGCGCCATCGGATACACCGGAGAAGATCGACGCGGAAGTCGCCGCGCTGCTCGAGGCCGACTGACCTTCTGATCCGGCAGTCGTGTGCGAGCGGCGCGGGCTACGGGACCTGTACGCCGTTGGCGTTGTGGTAGTGGCCATGCGCCGGGTCCCAGACCCGAACGGAGCCTCCGCCGGTCCGGAACGATGTCGCCGCGGCGGCCAGGCCTCCAACCACGGCCATCCCGACCAGGATCATCAGCACGCGCGACTGACGCCTGGCACTCGTCTTCGAAGCGCAGCACTTCTTGAACTTGCGCCCGCTGCCGCAGGTGCACAAGTCATTTCGTCCGGTTCCTGCCATGTCCTAACCCCCGTGAAACGCGCACAATCTACAACACCCGAAGCGGTTGGTGTCCAGTACAATCTGGGCGCCTCATTCCTCTTCGAAGCAGGTGCCATGAGAAATCGACTTGCCTGGATCATCATCGCCGCGGCGGCCTTCGTGTCGACGACGGCCCACGCCCACTTCGTGCTGATTTCCCCCGCGGCGTCGCTCGCCCAGAACCGGCTCGGCGATCCGCAGAAGATCGCGCCGTGCGGCGGCGTCTCGGCGAACCCGGGCCGGGGCACACCGGCGAATCCCGGTGTTCCAAGCGGCGCGGTGACGAACGTCAAGGGCGGCACGATGCTTCCACTGATGGTTCAGGAGTCGATCTTCCACCCCGGCCACTACCGCGTGGCGCTCGCGCGCACCATGGCGCAGCTGCCGAAGGATCCGGTGGTGACGACGGCGGACAGCGGCCGCGGGCTGCGCTCGCAGACAGCAGAGATCCAGAACCCGCCGGTGGCGCCGGTTCTGCTCGACGGGATCTTCGCGCACACGGAGCGGGCGACGCAGAACTTCGAGGCCGAGGTCCCGATTCCAAACATCACCTGCCAGAACTGCATCCTGCAGGTGATCGAGTTCATGGCGGATCACCCCGGGATCGCTGTTGACGGCGGCCACTCGTACCACCACTGCGCGGTCCTGAACATCACGGCCGATCCCGCGAAGCCGATCGACAAGCGCTGGTAGTGAACGCCGTCTCCAGCGCGGCAAAGCTCCGCGAGCGGCTTCGGCAGCCGGGCATTCTGGTCATGCCCGGGTGTCACGATGCCACGTCGGCGCGGCTCATCCAGGAGGCCGGCTTCGAGATCGGCTTCATGAGCGGCTTCGCGGTCTCCGCGTCGCGTCTGGGAATGCCCGACACCGGCCTGATCTCCTACGCGGAGCTCGTCGATCAGGGCGCGAACATCTGCCGCGCGGTGACGATCCCGATGATCGGCGACGGCGACACCGGCTTCGGCAGCGCACAGAACGTCAAGCGCACCGTTCAGGGCTACGCGCAGGCCGGCTTCGCCTGCATCATGCTCGAGGATCAGGTGGCGCCGAAGCGGTGCGGCCACACCGAGGGCAAGGCCGTGGTCGGCCGCGACGAGGCGCTGATGCGCATTCGTGCCGCCGTCGACGCACGCGACGCCGGCGCTGACATCCTGATCATGGCGCGCACCGATGCGCGGATCGACAGCCTGGACGAGGCCATCACCCGCTGCCGGATGTTCCGGGAGATCGGCGCGGACATTACGTTCCTCGAAGCGCCCACCGGCGAAGACGAAATGCGGCGCTACTGCGCCGCCGTGGACGGCCCGAAGATGGCCAACCTCATCGAGGGTGGCAAGACGCCGCTGCTGCCTCCGGCGCAGCTGGAGTCGATCGGATACGCGATCGCCGTGTATCCGCTGACGCTGCTCAACGTGTCGATTCAGGCGATGCGCCTGGCGCTCGCGAGCCTCCGCCACGGAGAGCGCGCCGAGGCCGCGATGGAGTTCGATGCCTTGAAGCGCGCCGTCGGCTTCCCCGAGTACTACGCCGAAGAAGCGCGCTACAAGGTCTAGCCGCTACGGCTGCCGGTTCCGCACCAGATCGCGAATCACTTCGTCGTAATACGGCTTGTCCTTGAGGCTGGCCCGGGAAGCCGGGAAGTATGAAAGCGCCACGCTCAGAACGCTCGGGTTGAGCGCCGTGAGAGACACCGATGCCCGCTCGCCCCCGGACAGCCGGGTGTTGTCGATCATCGGAAAGTCGAAGAGACCGACGACGAAGTTGGTGTCGATCTCGCCGGTGGCCTGGAGATCCAGCGTCGGCTGCCGGCACTCTTCGGCCGTCAGAGGGCGCGAGACGTACAGGTGCACCTGCACCTCCCGCGCCGCGTCGTCGTACCTGAGGAGCTCGAGCCTGAACTGGCGGTAGTGCGTGGACCCGTCAGTCGCCGCCATCGAGAGGCAGATCCGGGCTGGGCCTTCGCCCGGCTTGATGCCCGGATCGGGAACCGTCCGGGTGCCGAACATGACGTAGGCCTGAAGATCGTTGATCTTCTCGGGCAGGGCGTCCCCGCGTTCGATCATGCCGGCTTCCGAGAGCGCCGTGAGCTGGTGCTCGATGACCTGAATTGCAACCGATTCCAGCCGGCCCCGCAGCTCCGTGTTGCTGGCGCGCTCCTCCACCCCGATGCGGCGCTGCACGTCCTTGAACAGCGGTCCGATGTCGAGCGATTCGTGAAAGTTGTAGGCGAGCAGCTCGAGGCTGAGAATCTGCTGCCGGATCAGCTCCTCGGACGTGAGCCGCAGCGAGGGGTCCCTGGTCATGAACGTGTTCAGGATCGAGTTGAACATGTCCTTGCGGAGGTTGCTGTCGGCCTCCTCCCGCCGTCCCATCATCTCGGCGTAGAGTCGAATGTTGCTTTCGACCTGCTGCCGTTCATTGAGCGACGAATTGAACCAATAGCCGATGACAAGCGTCACCAGCGGCAAGGCGAGCGCCTTGACTAAGTCAACCCAGGTCCCACTACGGTTCCTCGAGTCGTCACGGTGAGCGTCAGGATGCGGAAGCGGCGCATCGCTCATGCTCACCGCCGCTTCAGCTCATACTTGCCGTCAGCGAGCTTCACCAGCTCGTAGTTGTAGGCGGCGGGGTTCGGCCCCGAGAACACGGCGGCCGATGGCCGCCCTTCGTACGAGGGAAGCCTCAGTGTGCACTGCCCCTGCTGTGGGACGTTGATCCGGTACGAACCGTCAGCCGCGGTTGTTCCGGCTACCGGCTCTTCCTTGCCGCACTGGACCTCGATGGCCACGCTCTTCACGCCCTGGCCCTCGAACACGATCGTGCCGTAGAGCTGTCCGGCATACACGACGGCAGAACAGAAAAGCAGAGCGATTGCTCCGACAGTGAAGGTGATCGCTTTCATGAACGTCCCCCCAAGTGAGGCATCCGCAGGCAGACAAGCCTCGCATCCAATGTACAGCTTCTCCACTCTGCTCACAGATTGGAACTTCGAAGTCGCGGGTGTCTTAACTTATCAGACTACTTCGGAGCTCGCAGGGCGCGTCCCAGCGAGTATCGAGTCTGCAGCTCGAATTGCGGTTTGCCTGGCGGCAGCGGCTGCGTCCGTTCATAGACACGAACACCGCCCTGGGTGCTCCCGGTATGCATCAACGCCCAGTCCGCGGACGAGCTGACGGCTTCGTCGAGCAGCTGATGATGCGGGTCGCGTCCGACATCGTCGAGCACAACGTACGCGACTCGAGCGGTGTTCAGTGCCGCACGCATGGATCCAGCGTCCGGATAGCGCTGCTGGTAGTCAAGGCCCATCCACGTATCGGATGCCAGCAGCTTGCTCGCCCGCAGCACAAACGACCGCGGATACGGCTCGCGCGTCGCAACGTAGGCAACAAAGGCCCCTTCGCCGATGGGGTCCGACGACACGAGCGCAGTGACATCGGGAGACGGGAGCCGCGGCAGCACGAGCTCCCCAGCCTCGGCGAACCCGCGCAATCTGGGCGCTGCCGGACTGAACGTCGTCAGCACCAGTACGAGAACGCCGAAGGCAGCCACCCGAATACGCTGCGCAGGTTCCGCGCGCGGCCAGGGCAGATGTGTCGCCACCCATTGCAATCCGGCAGCAGCGAAGAGCGCGGCGGCGGCGAATACCACGAGAAGATAACGTCCGCCGGAGATCGGGTAGACAAAGGAGTGGAATGCCCAAGTAGCGGTCGCGAGCGCGAACAGGCTGCACCAGAGCGCATGATCGGCTGGACGCCGGACCACGCGGACGAACAACCCCACAACGGCCAGCGGCACCGCCACGAAACCTATCTGCCTGACGATCTCCAGGGGATTGTCCACGGCGGCAAGCCTCCACGCATTGACGTCAGGCCACGGCTCGGACGCGAGGCTGACCATGCCCCACTCCATCACGTACCACGGAGCACAGAGAACGGCCACCACGACAGGCATGAGCCAGAAGTTCGCGCGCCGTGGGAGCGTCCAGCGACGGGCGGCGATGACGGCCACCGGAGGCAGCAGCGCGAGCGCCAGGGCGTTGTACTTGGTCAGAATGGCGACGGACGCGAGCACCGCAAACCAGAGCGCATCACGCGTGCGCTCGGCCTCCATGTACCGTGCGAACGAAACCGCGGCGGAAAGCATGAAGAGCGCGCAGAACCCGTCCATCATGACCGACGACGCAGCACTCTGGACCGCCGGCAGCGTCGCGAACCAGATTCCGGTCGCCAGGGCCAGCGGCGCGCCCAGCGAGTCGCGAGCCGCCCGGAACATCACGAAGCACACGAGCATCGTCGTCACCGACACAAAGAGCATCGCCGATGCGAGTGATGGCCCGGTGATGAGCAACCAGCCACCGAGCAGCAGGTGAAACGCGGGTGGCCAGACGCCAAAGGCAACCTTCGGATAGTGAACGTAGTACTCCTCGGCGAACTCGCGAGGATTGCGACCCAGCCCGTGAGCCACGTAGCTCCGGAGCATCAACGCAGTGACGTAGTGCGACGCTTCGTCAGGTGCGGTGTTCAGCTCGGGTCTGCTGTTTACGAGTGTCGTTGCGAACACGACGCCGCACAGCGCGACGACAGCGAGCGGATTCGCGAGCCGGCGTCCGATGCCGATGAGCGAGTCGATCGGCAAATCATTGCCGACCGGCGCAGCCTGCGTGGCCTGCATAAGGGGCCACAGTGTAGCGGGACTGTTAGGGACTTCCGCACGAATTGCGCGGGTTTTTGATCGAGCTCGCCGGAAAAATTGACAGGTCCGCTCGGCCTGAATCGCGATTTCGACGACTGGGCAGACAAACGCCTTGCCCCCACAGGAACATCACGAACGCGAACCAGATTTCTGCGGCGACCGTGACTACGGACGCCCTGGGACGAAGGTCACCGTGACCGTCATGATCACGGCGGTCGGAACGTTGTTCAGCCGTACCGGCGTGAACTCCCACTGCCGGACCGCATCCATTGCTGCTCGAACGAATCCTGCTTCATCGGCCTGCTTCGGCCGCAGTGGAACCAGTTCCTTTATCAAGCCGTCAGCACCGACCGCACCCTCCAGGATGACAACCATGCCGGTGGCGGCTGGCGGCACAGGCGGGCACGCCGGTTTCACGTCCTTGATTCTCCGGGGCGCCATGATCTGCCCGCCAACCCGCACTGGCACACCTTGCGCGGCCAGTAACGGACGCACGTCGCGTGTTGCACCTGGCCTTGTGAAGAGTCGTGATCCAACAGCGGCCATTCCGAACGCCATGACCGCAGCGTTTTCCGCTAGCGCAGCTGCACCGCTCCCACACGTCACCGTGACAGTCTCCAGAAGGCCGCCGATTCGCATCTCGATGTCACGCTGGAGATCCTGTGCGGACGTCAGAAACACGGTCGTGCTCACCGATGCGAAGCCAGGGAGCCGCGCGACGAGCTCGTACTGCAATGGCTGGAGACCCCTGAAACGGAAGGCACCAGTTGGATCCGTGACGGCCGAAAGGCTGATTCCCGATGCCGCGTTGGTCAACGTCACTGCGACGCCGGGAAGGACGCCCCCAGACGCGTCACGCAACGTACCTGACAGCGACGATGTGCCTTGTTGCGCGGGCGCGGCCGCCTGCGCGCGCTCGAGCTGCTGCTGCGCCTGCCGGAGAGTCTCCGCCGCGGCGCGCGCGGCGCGCTCTGCTTCCTGGATGTCCGGCCGTGCCTGCTCGCGCGACGTTCGCTCCAGAGGACGCAAGGCCGCGGGCACGGGCGCAGGTTCAGGTGCAGGCGCAGGCGCTGCCAACGCCATGAGCGCCGGCGGCGAGAGCACGATATCGCCGAGGGCGACGGCGCCCTCTGGTGTTGCCTCGACGCGCTCGGTCAAAGTCATCGCCGAAACGGGCACCATCGCCACGAGAACAGCCACGCACGTGAGAACCCGTGCGGCGAGCGTCAGCGGCTCGCGGTTTCGGCGCGCGTTGAGTATCACGGCGATTCTCCTTTCGAGTGTCGAGGCACTGGCAACTGCGGGCGCCAAC
>DATLLQ010000259.1:0-91453 GCA_035537775.1 Vicinamibacterales bacterium
CCGGTTTGGCTACGCCTTCTGCGGTACGGCCGTCGAGGATGTCGCAGGGCGGTCATCGACCCCGCCACTGGGATCGTGGCTGATGCACGAGGGCCGGCAGATACGGTTGACCGAAGGGGAGACCATCATTGGCAGGGACCCGGAGGCCGGCGTCTACCTCGACTTCTTCACCATCTCGCGCCGCCACGCGAGAATCGTCATCGACGGAGAGAAGGCAACCGTCGAGGATCTGGACAGCAAGAACGGCACGCAGGTTCGCGGGGAGCGCATCCGCGGAGTTGTGTCTCTCGAGGACGGAGACGAAATCCGCGTCGGAGCGGTCGTCCTCAGCTTTCGCATGCCGACGCGTCCCGGATCGACCGTTTCACTGGGTTAAAGAACGTGCGAATCCTCGTCGTCGAAGACGACCGGAGAGTCGCGAGCTTCCTCCAGAAGGGCCTCGAAGAAGAGGGCAACGCCGTCGACGTCCTCCACGACGGCTACGACGCAGGCGTGCAGGCGCGGATGGTCGACTACGACTGCGTCGTCATCGATCTGAACCTGCCGGGCCGGCCGGGCCTTCAAGTGCTTCGCGATATCCGCGCTGTGAAGCCGGCGCTTCCGTACGTCTGGGCCTGAGCGAACCCAGCGGCGGGAACGAGTGTGAGCGTGCCGATGACGAGTCCGACTGTCAGTGCGTTGCGCATCTGAATGTCCTCCTGAACCTCTCCCCATTTGACGGCCGGGACGTGAAGCCATCGTGAAGCGCAGATGAATTTCTGTTCATGTTCCGGAGGTGGCGTTCTACAATCGGCGTCCAATCGACCATGACCCGATACACAACCCTGCTTGCGCTCTGTGTGCTTTCGTTCCTTGCCGCCAACGTTCAGGCGGCCCGGCTGAGGCTCTTCATCGACGGCGACCTGCGCACCGCATACGACGCCTCGCGCGGCAAGGCCGGGCGCGCCGAATGGACGGCCGCGGTCAACGCGCGCAAGGGCACGATCCTGACCAACGACTTCCAGGGCGTGAACATCGACGTGCCCGCCGACAAGGAAACGTCAATCGGTCACTTCAGCGTGTTCTTCTCGCAGACCGGCGGGTACTCGACGCAGGCGGGCAATACGGCTCCACAGAAACATCCGACCGGCGTGTTCGTCGGCACCACCGGCACGGGCTCGACCGCCGGCAAGAACGACGAAACGATCCAGGGCCTCGAGCTGCGGTTCGAAACGCTCGGCCCGGTGACGAAGACGCTCGAGCTGCGCTTCAACCCGCCGATCTATGCCTGGGCTGCCGACGTGTTTTCAGTAGACGGGAAGGGATTCGGGCAGGGCAATACGCCCGAGAGCAACGACCACACAACGCTGCGCCTGCTCGGGCATTCCTTCGACTTCTCGCAGATCTTCACGTATGCCGGCAGCGGCTATAACAGCTTCTTCGGCATCGTCTCCGACACGCCGTTCTCGTCGATCAGCTTCACGGCAGGCGGCGACGGCGATCGCTGGCGCCTCGACAACGTTTCAATCGCGCGTTGAAACAGGCCACGGAGTCGCGGGGCCGCGGAGTCACACTGATCAGGCTCTCCGCGGCTCAGCGTCTCCGCGGCTTGTGACGCAATTCAGCGCGGCAGCCCCGCGATGTCGTTCCTCAATCTGTAGAGCGTCTTGCCGGCCGTAACGTAGAGCGTCTTCATATCAGGCCCGCCGAAGGCGGTGTTGGTGATGTAGTCCTCGGGTATGGGGATGAACTTCAGCAGCTTGCCCTGCGGCGAGATCACATAGACACCGCATTTCGTATCCAGCGTTTCAGCGGTGCCGCGCGTGGCGTGAAGCCCGGCGGCCGCGTACAGGTTCCCCTGCGTGTCGATGCTCATGCCGTCCGCACTTCTGCCGGGATAGAAGTTGTAGAGCACGCGCATGTTCCTGACGGTGCCGTCGGGAAGCAGATCGTAGGCGCGAATCATGCGCGCGCCACCCTTCGTGCCGTTGGCCTCGACGAGATAGAGCGTCTTGTCGTCTGGCGAGATCTGGATGCCGTTCGGACGCTGGATCTCGGGCGCCGCAAGGATTCTCGCGATCTTCTGCGGACCGTCGATCCGGTAGACCGCACCGCCGTCTGAATCGGTGACATACACCCGGCCTCTGGCGTCGATCGTGACGTCGTTCGGACCGGATAGCGGCTTGCCTTGATATTTGTCCGCGAGGATCTCCATCCTGCCGGTCTTCAGGTCGGTCCGCGTCACGCGCGGAATCCCGCCCGTCTTCATGCCAAGACGCTCCGCGGTCGGCGAACGGGAGCCTTCGGCCGCGATCAACCGGCCTTGCGGATCGATCACCAGGCCGTTGGCGATATTGCTGCTCTCGCGAAAGACAGAGAATTTTCCGTCCTTGCTGAAGCGCATGATCCGCTGCATCAGGATGTCGGTGAAGTAGACGTTGCCCTCAGCGTCCACCGTCGGCCCCTCGAGCATCGAGACCGACGTCGCAATCTCGAGCTGCTGTGTGGCCACAGGCATTGCGGCGATGAACAAGATCCCGAGCACACACCCGATCGATGACAGACGTTTCATGCGGCGATTATAGGTGGCGTGAGAGGGACTACGAGCGCGGGGCGCTCGACATGGCTTCTTCCCAGCTGCTCCAGCCGGAGCCCATCCCGTACGGCACCTGGTGAAGCACTGACTCGACCGGCCCGATCAATCCGTTTTCGATCTTGAAGACTTCGGCAATCTGCCAGGTCCACGGAATGGCAGGGCCCGCCACCACGGCGCGACCGTCCGCCAGCGTGCCTTTGCGTGTATCGCCCGACGCATTGTCGAAGAACGCAAACGCGAAGGCGAGGCCACGCTCGGGATCGCCGGCCACGAAGTCGCTCTCCGCATAGATGTGTCGGGAATTCTACGCCCGTGCGATCATCGGTCGCAGGGGAACTCCGTGCACGACCACGCCCATCACCACGGTCACAGTCACGGTCACCGTCACGGCCATGGCCACGCCGGCCATTCGCACGACATCAGCGTCGACGCGGATCGCCGTTACCTGACGATTGCGCTGGTGTTGATCGTCGGCTTCATGGCTGTCGAAGTCGTGGCCGGCATTCTGGCGCGCTCACTCGCCCTGCTGTCCGACGCCGCGCACATGCTCACCGACGCCGGTGCGCTGGCCCTGTCATTGCTCGTGATCCGGTTCGTACAGCGTCCCGGAGGGGAGGCGTTGACCTACGGCCGGCGCCGCGCCGAGGTGCTGAGCGGCCAGGCCAACGGTGCGGTGCTGCTGGTGCTCGGTGTGCTCGTGACCTACGAGTCGATTTCGCGGCTGATTAGTCCGCCGGAAGTCGCGGGCGTCACCGTCACGATCGTCGCCGCTGCAGGCATCGTGGTGAATCTTCTGGCGGCGTGGGTGCTGGCCAAAGCGAACCGGCGCAGTCTCAACATCGAAGGCAGCTTCCAGCACATCCTCACGGATCTCTATGCCTTCATCGGCACGTTCATCGCCGGCGTCGTCATCATCCTCACCGGCTTCAATCGCGCGGACGCCATCGCTTCGCTCGTGGTGGCGGCGCTGATGTTCTGGTCAGGCTACCAGCTGCAGCTCAAGGCGATTCACGTGCTGCTCGAGGGCGCGCCGGAAGGGATGCCGCCGAGCGACATCGGCCTGGCGATGGCGCGCGGCGAGCACGTGAAGGAAGTGCACGACCTCCATGTGTGGGAACTGGCGCCTGGCCATCCGATCCTGACCGCGCATGTCCTCGTGTCGTCCGACGCCGACTGCCATGCCGTCCGCCGTTCGCTCGAAGACATGCTGCGGCAGCGCTTCGACATCGCGCACACCACTCTGCAAGTGGACCATGTGCGCGAGCAGCTGCTGTCGATTCAGCGCGGGTCGTCCACCCACTAAGGAACGTCTTACTTCGTCTGTGGTACGGAGACGTACTGTTCCAGTCGGGCCAGTTCCGTGTCGTTCACGTACTTCGCGATCTCACGGTGAAATTTCGCGAGCGACTCGTACGGACGGTATTCCTTGAACTCGCGCAGCATCCGGTTCCCCACCCCGGGGATCAGCAGGATCTCTTCGTCGGTCGCGGTGTTCAGGTTGATCGGCACGAAGAGCTTTCCGTACAGCTCGGTGCGCTGTTCCTTCGTCAGCGAGCTCAGTGCCGTGTCGAGATCCTTGATGGTCTTGAACGGCCGCTTGGCAACCAAGGCCTTCGCGAGCTCCGCGTTCATGTTTGGAAGCTTGGCGAGCTCGGCGAGCGACACCGTGTTCGCGTCAACGATCGTCACCGGCTTGCCGGTCTGCGCATCCGCGACGACGACAAGGCCGGCGATCGCGAGCGCGGTGAGGGCTGTCTGAATCAGATTCTTCATGACACTGTCTCCTGGCGGTCTGCGCCGCGGGCGGCTGAGGGATGCCGATATGCGTGGGCGATCCCCACAAGTCCAAGTAACACCATCGATCCGGGCGCGAGCACCGGAGTCGCTCCAGCCATGACGTGCGTCAGGAACGTCAGGCCCGCGTCCTTCGGATGAAGCTCCCGCTCGAATTCGACATTTCCATCATAGTGCAGCCCCACGCCGATGATTCCGATGGCCATGAAGGCCACCATCAGCAGCCGAAGCGCCCTGACCGTGACCCGGCCCGGCGCGGCAGCGTGCCACAACAGCACAGGCACCGAGAGCGCCAGCGCGATCAGAGGAATCCACTGCGTCGCCGACTCGACGTGGCCCAGCAGCGCCAGTTCGCCAGCCGTCCCGATGATGCCGAGTACCAGCGAGATCAGCAAGAGTGTCCGGATTGAGCGCAGGGTGCCGGACTCGCGGGGTGCCTCGACCATTGGCCGTCCACACTACCCCAATCCCCCGGCTCGCGATAGCATTCCCGCCTCGCCCTCATGGCCGACTCCGAAGCACGCCTGATCTGGGAACTCTACGCTGCCGCGCTCAAGCACGAGCCGGCAGAGCGCAGCAGATACCTGGAGCGCGCGTGCGATGACGCGGCGATCCGTGCGCAGGTGGCGAGCCTGCTCGAATCGCATGGATTGGACATCGGGCAGGCGCGGACAGGCATGACGACCGATTTCGGCGGGCCGTCCGCGGGTTCAAACCTGGAAGGCCGGCGGATCGGCAACTATGTCATCCAGCGCGAGCTGGGTCGCGGTGGCATGGGCATCGTCTACCTCGCCCACGATCTGCGCCTGTCACGCACCGTCGCGATCAAAGCGCTCAGCCCCTCCTACAGCCAGTCGCCAACAGTGCGGGAACGGCTGCTGAACGAGGCGAAGATGGCCGCCTCACTTTCCCATCCCGGCATCGCGACGGTCTACGCGCTGGAAGAGATCGATGGCGAGCTCTACCTCGCCTGCGAGTACGTGCCTGGTGCACCGCTGCGGGCGCTGGTCGACTCGGGCCCGCTGGAGATCGCAGACGTGATCGACATCGGTCTGCAGCTGGCGCGGGCGCTCTCCGAAGCGCACACGAAAGGCATCGTCCATCGCGACATCAAGCCGGAGAACGTCATCAAGACGCCAAGCGGTGTCGTCAAGGTGCTCGACTTCGGGCTTGCGAGAGCCGACTACATGATGCAGAAGCGGTTGACGCAGACCGGGATGCTCGTGGGAACGCCGGCCTATCTCGCGCCCGAACAGGCGCTCGGGCACGACGCCGACTTCCGGACGGACATCTTCGCGCTTGGCCTTCTGCTGTACGAGCTGGCGTCCGGCATCAATCCGTTCGCCGCGAAGAGTATTCCCGCCACGATCGCCCGCATCGTCGACGAAGACCCGCCGCTGCTGTCCGACGTGCGGCCGCACGATGAGCCGGCGCTGGATCGGATCCTCGAACGCTGTCTGCGAAAGGATCCGGCGGCGCGGTATCGCTCGACCAACGAGATCGTCAGCGATCTCGAGCGCCTTGGCGACACGACGTCTTCCCGTGACTGGCAGCCAGGACGGGGCTCGCGACGGCGCTGGCTCATCAACCATCAAGTGATCATGTCGATCGTCTATCTGGCGCTGATCTATCCCGCCTGGATTGCACGCGCCTGGCTGCCGGCGCCGTGGAACAGGGCCTTCTTGCTCGGCGTACTCGCGGCTGCCGCCGCAACGGTCAGCCTGCGGCTCCATCTGTGGTTTACCGCGTCGACGTTCGCGCCGTACTTCGAGGAGCAGCAGTCGTCTACGCAGCGGTGGACGCGCCTCTGCGACGTCGTCTTCGCGGCGACGCTGATCGCCGCAGCGCTGGGAATCAGCGACGGCCATCCGGAGTTTGCGATGATCTTCATCGCGGCGGCGGTGGCGATCGTCGTCGCGGCTTTCGTCATCGAGCCGGCCACGGCGCGGGCCGCGTTTGGCGGCCGGTCCTAGTACCCTAGTCAGGTGCCCCCTCGCCTCAGGTTCGCTCCATCGCCAACCGGTTATCTCCATGTCGGCGGCGCCAGGACGGCGCTTTTCAACTGGCTGCTGGCGCGTCGCACCGGCGGCACATTCGTGCTGCGCATCGAAGACACGGATGCGGAACGATCCTCTGACGAGATGGTCACGGGAATCCTCGACGGCCTGCGCTGGCTGGGGCTCGACTGGGACGAGGGGCCGGAGAAGGATGGTCCGCACGCACCGTATTTCCAGTCGCAGCGTTACGAGCGGCACCGCGCGGCCGCGGATCGCCTGCTGGAATCCGGACACGCGTACCGTTGCTACTGCACGCCGGACAGGCTTCGCGAGGAGCGCGAGCGGGCGGAGCAACGCGGCGAAGCATGGCAGTACGACCGCGCGTGCCTGAAGCTGTCGGCTGACGACCGCCGTTCGCGCGAGGCGTCAGGTGCGCCGTACGCCGTTCGCTTTCTCGTCCGCGAAGGACATACGAGTTTCATCGATGCCGTGCACGGACGGATCGAGTTCGACACGGCGCACGTGGAGGACTTCGTCATCCTGCGCTCGGATCGTCATCCGACCTATCACCTGTCCGTGGTCGTCGACGACGTGGATATGGGGATCACGAACGTGATCAGGGGTGACGACCACATCTCGAATACGCCGAAGCACGTGCTGCTGTTTGAGGCGCTCGGCGCGGCGGTCCCGAGCTTCGCGCATGTTCCGCTCATTCTCGGCTCCGACAAGAAGCGACTGAGCAAGCGGCACGGCGCCACGTCGGTTATGGAGTACGCGCGGCAGGGCTATCTGCCCGACGCGATGGTCAACTTCCTGGCGCTACTGGGCTGGTCGCCTGGCGACGATCGGCAGGTGATGACGCGTGAAGAGCTGATCGCGGCCTTCTCGCTCGACGGCATCAGCGGCGGCAATGCCGTGTTCGACACCGACAAGCTCGATTGGATGAACGCGCAGTACGTGGCGCGGATGTCCGTGGAGGAGCTTGCCGCGCACGCACGGACGGTGCTCGAAGAGGCCGGCCTGACCGGAAGTCCCATCGTCCACGACACACTCCGGTTTCATCGGCTGCTCGAGCTCCTGCGGCCGCGTGTGAAGCGTCTCGGCGATTTCGTCGAGCAGGGGCGGCCGCTTCTTGCCCCAGCGGTCGAGTATGACCCTGCGGCAATTGAGAAAAACTTTTCCTCCGGCGATATGGCGGAGCATCTCGCCGCCCTCGCTCAGGCGCTCGAACGCCTGAGTCCGTTCGATGAATCACATGTGGAAGCCGTGGTGCGTGGAACGGCAACCGATCGGGCCATCAAGGCCGGACCGCTTATCCACGCGGTCAGGGTCGCCCTCACTGGCCGGACCGCGAGCCCGGGTCTCTTCGAGATGATGGCGCTCCTGGGACGAGACGAAACCACCGCGCGTTTACGCGCTCTTTTGGCGTTTCTCGCTGCCCGCTCCTAGTTACAGCACAGAACGCTGACGTCCCGGATGTGCCACTCCTGAGCCGTGGCACATCCGTTGCAGCCTGACCTTTGAACGGTCCGCCGAACCCTTTGGGAGAGGCGGAAAAGGACGGGCTTCTCCTGCGATCAATCTGTGGAGACCCGAGCGACTCAGGGAGGGAAGAGTGGCTAAAGAGGATCGCGGATTCGCCTCGATGGACCGCGCCAAGCAGCGCGAGATTGCGAGCAAGGGCGGCAAGGCTGCCCATCAGAAGGGTACCGCTCACGAGTGGACCAGCGAAGAGGCGCGCGAGGCCGGTCGGAAAGGCGGCATGGCGAGCCATCGCCGGCGCAAGGAAATGGGGGACCAGCCTGACGGCAGCAGCGCGTCGTCTGCCATGGAAGCGCAGGCTCCGGAATCCCTGGAGCGCGCTGGCGGCGACGACATGAACGAGCAGACACGCTGATCTGCGTTCAGGTTCTCATCTTTCGCGGCCCAGGCGCGAAGCGCCGGGCCGCGTTCTTTTGTACGCCGCGCAGTTTCTTCGTACGGCGGCGCCGCCCGTGTACGCAAATCCTTCAACGTGCGGAGGCCGACCCGCGCGATTTCGGCCTGTTTTCGCGGACGCGCATGAGGCACACCGGTTGCTCCACCTCAGGGCCATGGAGATTCGCGACGGGTTCATTGTCGGCGTGCACAACTACTGCGATGCGTGGTGCGACCGGTGCACGCTCACCTCTCATTGCCGCGTCTTCGCGGACATGTGCGAACTGGAGGCGGCGGACGATCCCAATCTGAAGCCGGTCGTCGACGCGCCCCGGCATCCGGACGATGAGCCCGAACCAACGCCGTCGTGGCTGCAGGAGCTGCTGGACGAGATCAACATCGAGTCCGAACGTGCACCGAAAGCGGATTCCGCGAGGCGCCTGCCGCGCGTGGTGCCGGAGGGCGAAGCGATCGAGCAGCGCGCGGACGCCTACCTGCGGCGTACGAGAGCATGGCTTCAGCGCAGCGACTCCGAGCCGCATTCGAGTCCCGGTGAGCCGCTCGCGGTCATCTCCTGGTTCCACATGGTGATTCACGTGAAGGCGATGCGCGCACTGCACGGCCTTGCAGAAGACGATCGCTCGTGGCGCGACTGGCCCGCCGATCATGACGGCTCGGCGAAGGTCGCCCTCATCGGCATCGACCAATCGCACCGCGCGTGGCGCGATCTCGTGGAAGTTGGCCGTGTCCCGCCCGCGGAGGCTGCACCGTTTCTCCACGATCTCGTCTGGCTGCGCAGCGCGCTCGAGCGCACATTTCCGAAGGCGCGCGCGTTCGTCCGGCCAGGGTTCGACGAACCGGCTGAAGTAGCGAGGCTGTTACAGAGCACCTGACGTCTTTCCTGCGAGCCAATCAGGGCGGCCATCGGCCGCCTTGCCCCTGCCCCGAGCGTGCCGATACAATTAGAGGTTCCTGCCCCACGGATTATTGCGGCCTAGAACTGGGAGGTCGTTCAACGGTAGGACACGGCGCTCTGGACGCCGTTATCGGGGTTCGAATCCCTGCCTCCCAGCCAGCCTCCGCTCACGCTTCGCGTGAGCTACGGCTAGTCAGGCTCTGTGACGCCCTGCCTAGCACTGGCGAACTCCAGAACACGCGGAGGCTGTCGCGCCGAAGCTCGCGAAGCGAGCGAAGGCGGACTGTCAGATTCTTCAATTCGACCTTCGGTGTGGCGCTGCAAAATTGCGCTGTTCCTCCACGACTCTGTCAAATTGTTAGGGATTCCTAGTGGCTCGAAGCCTGCCGTGGACCTCGGGATCGGGAGGCAGGACCCCATCGCTGCCTCCACGCTTACGCGTGGACGCCAGGAGCTTCGCGCCCGGTGCGCGCGACGTACTCGACGTAGGAGCCTGGATACAAATGCGGCTCTCGCTCAACGCCGCTCTCGCCGCCCAGCTCCAGCACGCGATTGCTCAGCGCCCGGAGGAATGCCCGATCGTGCGACACGAACAGCATCGTCCCTTCGTAGTCCTTCAGCGCGTCGATGAGCATCTCCTTCGTGAAGAGATCGAGGTGGTTCGTCGGCTCGTCGAGGACGAGGAAGTTCGGCGGGTTGAGCAGCATCCGTGCGATGACGAGCCGCGTCTTCTCGCCGCCTGACAGCGCCCGGATCTTCTTGCCGACATCGTCGCCGGAAAACTGGAACGCGCCGGCGAGATTCCTGAGGGTGCCAATCGACTCGTTGGGAAAGTCGTGCTGCAGCTGCTCTTCGACGGTGAGGTCCGGCTTGAGCAGATCGAACGCCTGCTGCGCGAAGTAACCCATCTTCAGGCTCGCGCCCAGCGTGACGCTGCCGGCGTCGGGCTTCAGGACGCCGGCGACCATTCGCAGCAGCGTCGTCTTCCCCGCGCCGTTCTTGCCCATCACGCACCAGCGCTCGCCGCGGCGGATCGTCATATCGAAGCCGTCGTAGATCACCCGGCTCCCATACGCCTTCGAGACGTCCTCGACGACTACGACCTGGTCCCCCGAGCGCGGCGGCGTCCGGAAGTCGAACTTCACGGCCTGGCGCTTCTTCGGCAGCTCGATCTTCTCGATTTTCTCGAGCGCCTTCACGCGGCTCTGGACCTGGGCGGCCTTGGCCGCATGCGTCGAGAAGCGCTCGATGAAGCGCTGCTCCTTGGCCAGCATCGCCTGCTGACGGGCGTACGCGGCTTCACGGTTCGCCTCGCGGATCGCCCGCTCACGCTCGTAGAAGTCGTAGTTTCCCGAATAGACGGTGATTTCGCCGCCGTCGATTTCGGCGATCTTCGAGACGACGCGGTTCATGAACTCCCGGTCGTGCGACGTCATCAGCAGCGCGCCCGGCCGCGACTTCAGGAACCCTTCGAGCCAGATGATCGACTCGATGTCCAGATGGTTCGTCGGCTCGTCCATCAGCAGCACGTCCGGTTGCCCCAGCAGCACGCGCGCCATGGCCACGCGCATCTTCCAGCCGCCTGAAAGCAGACCGACGTCCCCATCAATCCGCTCATCGTCGAACCCCAGGCCGTGGAGGACTTCGCGGGCCTGCGCCTCGAGCCCGTAGCCGCCTGCATGGTCGTACTCTTCCTGGACCTCGCCGAAGCGCTCCAGGATGCGGTCCATGTCGCCGGCCCGTGCCGGGTCGCTCATCGCGTGCTCGAGCGCCTCGAGCTCGTGGTGCAGGTCGCCCAGGCGCCCGCTGCCGGCGATGGCCTCGTCCAGGACGGAACGGCCGGACATCTCTTCGACGTCCTGGCGGAAATAGCCGATCGACATCTTCTTCGGCACCGACACCTCGCCCTCGTCGGGCGACTCCTCGCCAGTGATCATCCGGAAGATGGTGGTCTTGCCGGCGCCGTTCGGGCCGACCAGCCCAACCTTTTCTCCGGGGTTCAGCTGGAAAGAGGTGTCAACGAAGAGCACCTGGCGGCCGTACTGCTTGCTGATGCGCGAAAGAGAGAGCACAGTCTCGTATGATCGCAGATCGCCGTTGGTGGTGATCTCATGGAGTGGCAGTGAGCGAGCAGGAAGAAGATTTCGCCGCGATGTTCGAGGCGTCCGTCAAGGCGCGTCGAGTCGAACAGGGACAGACCATCGAGGGGACCATTGTGTCGATCGGGCCCGAGGTGGCCCTCGTCAGCATCGGCGGGAAGAGCGAGGCACAGATTGACGTTGCCGAGCTGAAGGACGAAGACGGCGACATCGAGGTCTCGATCGGCGATCGCCTTCAAGCCCGCGTCATCTCGACCAAAGGCGGAGTCATCCTGTCGCGCAAAGGCGTCCGAAGTGCCGCCACGCAGCGCGAGCTGGAGAACGCATTCGATGCCGGGTTCGCGGTGGAAGGCAGAGTCGAGAGCGTCAACAAGGGAGGGTACGAGGTCCGCATCGCTCGTGAGCGTGCCTTCTGTCCACTCTCGCAGATCGACATCGTCCGCACCGCAGATCCTGCCGTGCACGTCGGCAAGACCTATACGTTCCGCATCATCGAATACAAAGACAACGGCAAGTCCATCGTCGTCTCGCGGCGAAAGCAACTCGAGGAAGAACAGCAGGCGAGCGCTGACGCGGCACGCACGTCAATCGTGGCAGGCGCGGTGCTGACCGGCCGCGTCGTGTCGGTGCGCGACTTCGGTGCCTTCGTGGATCTGGGCGGCGGCATCCAGGGTCTTCTTCATGTCTCCGAAATGAGCTGGTCACGCGTCGCCACCCCTGGCGAGGTCGTCGCCGCCGGCGATCAGATTACCGTCAAGGTTCTGCGCGTTGACGAGGGCACGGGCAAGATTTCGCTCGGACTGAAGCAGCTGCAGGACGATCCCTGGAGCACGGTGGGCACGACGTACCAGGTGGGCCAGGTGCGGTCTGGCCGTGTGACACGGGTGGCGGAGTTCGGTGCCTTCGTCGAGCTGGAGCCTGGCATCGAGGGGCTGGCGCACGCCTCCACATTCCCTCCGACCGGTCGGCCTGGGAGCTGGGCCACGGCGGTTCCCGTCGGCACGACCGCGGCGTTCGAGATTCTCAGCATCGACCTCGCGCAGAAGCGCATCGGCATCGCGCTCGTCGAGGAAGGATCCTCGCGTGGCGCGCGTGTCGCAGAATCGCAGAGTGGCGGCGCACTCGCGCCCGGCACGATCGTGACCGGTAAGGTCGAACGCCACGAACGATTCGGCGTGTTCGTGTTCCTCTCGCCAGGGCGAACCGGCCTGATGCCGTTCTCCGAAACCGGCCTGGATCGCGACGCGGACCTGGCGAAAGCGTTTCCGGTCGGCAGCGAGGTCGAGGTGGCGGTGCTCGAGGCCGATGCCAGCGGCCGGCGTATTCGTCTCAGTCGGAAAGCGGTGTCGCAGCAGCGCGAGCAGGCCGAACTGCGCGAGTATGCCGCCAGGTCCGACGCTGCTCCCGCAGCGCCGATGGGGTCCATGGCCGACAAGCTGCGAGACGCCCTCAAGAAGCGCTGAGTCTGGTCGGGTATGAACAGGTTCTGTCGCTACGAACTCCGTACGACCGATGTGGATGCGGCTCGAGCCTTTTACAGAGACCTTCTCGGCGCTCGTTTCTGGGAAGACAGCATCAGCCTCGGAGAGCTCCCGGCGCAAGCCGCGGCCCGCGGGGCGCCGCCGCACTGGCTTGGCCACATCGGCGTCCATGACGTCGTGGGAACGACACGTCGGTTCGTCCAAAGTGGCGCGACCCGGCTTGGCCCGGCCGTACACGCGGACAACAATGACGCCCCAATCATCCTGCGCGATCCATTCGGAGCCATCGTCGCGCTGACGCCTTCGAGCCCCGTCCCGATTGCGGATCGCGTGGTCTGGCATCTGCTCAGTGCGCGGGACGAAGCCGTTGCGTTCGGTGTGTACGCCGAGCTTTTCGGCTGGACGTCCCTCCAAGCGCTCGACCTCGGCCCCGAGAGGGGCCGCCACGTGACGTTTTCATGGGATGGGACCTCTGAGGCAGCAGGCAGCACTTCGAACGTCGCGCAACTGCCGAATGTTCATCCCCAGTGGCTCTTCTTCTTCCCAACGGAAAATCTGGACGAGTCGCTGGCGCAAGTGCGTACCAGTGGAGGACTGACGCTGCCAGTCGTCGTGACCGCCGGGCGCAATCTCGTCGCCGCATGTGACGACCCGCAAGGAGCGGCCTTCGGGCTCTATCAGGCTGTCAGCCGCTGACGTCGCCTCACGCACGCCTGGCGAAGATTGCCGTCTGGTTTACGCCTTTGCTACAGACTCTTTGCATTGTTTACAAAGAGTTTGCTGTGGCTTGACGACAGTTCGCCGGGGGGCCCCGTCTAATAGGGGTATGCGAATGAACAAGCTTGCTGCCGCCGTCCTCCTGGCCTCGTTTGCCGCGTTTCAGATTCCAGCGCTTGCGCAGAACGACCAACGCGCCCAGCTCCGGCTGACCGTCGTCGACGAGACGAACTCACCCGTTCCGAACGCGACCGTGACCATCTACACGATCCACGGCGCGCGCACCGTCAACGCCGATGCGAAGGGTGCCGTCGTGATGGCCGACCTTCCCACGGAGCTGACGCAGGTGTGGGCGCGAACGCGGAATCTGTCCGGCGCCGAAGCGGCGAAACTGAATGCGGGCACGAACCAGCAGACGCTGACCGTTCACGCTGGGAAGCCGCTCACGGAAAGCTCCGAGAGCGGCTCGTAACGCTTCAGGCTCAGACGCCTGCGCCCGGAGTGAGTCGATTCAACCCAACAGGGCTATTTGCCGGGCACGAATCGATCGAGGCACTCATAGGGGTGCACGCTGTTCTCGGGCTTCCACACGAAGTACCGCTTCAGCTCGAAGGGCTGGGTGAAGTTGACCGGGTCCGTCGTCGTTAACGTGTAGTCCAGACGCGTGTAGTCGGCGTTCGGGATGAACCGCTCGACCGTCTTGATCTGATCGCTCTGCGGCGTCCCCTCGTGGTCGAAGTAGCCAGCCGCAATGTGGTCGGTCTCGACCACCAGCGTCGTACCTTCCCAACGGCCGCGGGAAAATCCATACAACGTGTGCCGGGCCGGAGCCACGGCCTTCGGATTCATGTGGATCGTGCGCACCGTGTCGTACTCCTCGAGCCGCATGATGATCGTGTCGCCCTTCCTGCTGAAGTCCATAGGCAACGGAGAAATCATGATTAACGGTGTGCCCTTCGTGCCGCACTTCAGCAGGCTGTTGTCGCGCGGATTCCATTTCGCGAGGCCGGCCTTGCCGGCGGCGGTCAGCGGATAACCGCCCTTGAACATCGGGAACGCGGCCGGGTCGCTCATGATCGTGGACCAGACGCGGAACAGACCCTCGGCTCTGGCTTTCGCGGCAGCGAGATCGGAAGTGTTCTTGACGGCTCCGAGCACCCTGCCGGCCTTCCCGGCCGGGAAGTACGCATTCGCCGATCCGAAATTGAACTCGTAGCCGTTGGGCAGCAGCAGGCTGCGGGCAAGAATCTCAGGCCGGTTGCGCATCGAGGGCGAGCCCGCGATGGTCACCCGATCGCCGACACGGACCGGGCTTCCATCCACACCGCGATTCCTCAGAATGCTGATCGACGCGGTTTCTGCGTCCCACACAGTTTCCTTGCCTTTGTCGTCCTTCACGGCCAGGAGGATTTGTCCGTGCGGATTGCGCCATGACACGGCTTTGATGACCCCGCTGACTTCGATCGTCTTCCTCGAATCGAAGATACCGGCCTGACTGTGATGTGCGTGAGCAACGCTCACACACACGGTGAGGCCCAGGAACAGACTCACAAGCCGCACGGTGCGTTGCATATTCTCATCTCCTGAAACCGGTGGATCGTGGCGATGTTCGATGGTCAGAGTATAGGCGTTCACGAGCATGGATGAGCTTTCGTTTGGGCTGATCGATGTCACGATCCCGGAGTGGGACGTGAGCGATGAGCGAGACAAAGAAGCAAGCAGGCGTCGACCTGACGCAAGGGGTGGCGGCCTCGACACTCGTTGAGGGCGGCATGATTCTGGGGCGCGTCGGCAAGAAGGAGGTGGTGCTGGCGCGTTCGGGCGATGAGGTGTTCGCCGTTGGCGCGCACTGTGCGCACTACCGCGGCCCGCTCGTGGAGGGCCTCATCGTCGGCGACACGGTGCGCTGTCCGTGGCATCACGCCTGTTTCAGCCTCCGCACGGGCGAGGCGCTCCGGGCGCCGGCGCTCGATCCGATTGCCTGCTGGCGCGTGGATCGCGAGGGGGACCAGATCTTCGTCCGCGAGAAACTGCCGGCGGCGCCAGCCGCCGACGCGACTTCTACCCGCGACATGCCCTCGTCCATCGTCATCATCGGCGGAGGTGCGGCGGGCGTGGCCGCCGCCGAGATGGTGAGACGCAACGGCTACGACGGTCCGGTCACGCTGATCAGCGCCGACGCCGACCCGCCGGTTGACCGTCCAAACCTGTCGAAGGATTACCTCGCCGGCGACGCGCAGGACGACTGGATTCCGCTCTGGCCGAATGACTTCTACGTCGAGCACCGCATAGACCTGGTTCTCAGCAGGCGGGTGGCGTCGATCGACACGGCGCAACGGATCGTACGGCTGGAAGACGGATCGCAGCGGCAATACGGATCGCTGCTCCTCGCCACCGGCGCTGATCCCGTGCGACTGCCGATCCCTGGTGCTGATGACGATCGAGTTCGATACTTGCGGTCCTTCGCCGACAGCCGCGCGATCATCGAACGCGCCGCAACAGCCAAACGTGTCGTCGTGGCCGGCGCCAGCTTCATCGGGCTGGAAGTCGCGGCCTCACTGCGGGCCCGGGGCATCGACGTCGATGTGGTCGCGCCGGAGAGCATGCCGCTCGAGCGTGTGCTCGGCAATGACGTGGGCCGGTTCATTCGATCGCTGCACGAGGCGCAGGGCGTCACATTCCACCTGGGTCAGACAGTGGCGCAGATCGATGGCCGCACCGTGACGTTGAGCGGCGGCAGTTCCATCGACTGCGATTTCGTTGTCATGGGCGTCGGCGTCAAACCGGTCGTGGCAATCGCGGAACAGGCCGAGCTCGCCATGGACCGCGGCATCTCGGTCAACGAATACCTGGAGACGAGCGCGCCCGGCGTGTACGCAGCCGGCGACGTTGCACGATGGCCGGACCCTCATACGGGTGAGCGCATCCGCGTGGAGCACTGGGTGGTCGCCGAACGCCAGGGGCAGACGGCTGCCCGCAACATGCTCGGCGCCCGCGAGCGGTTCGACGCGGTGCCGTTCTTCTGGAGCCGTCATTACGACGTCACAATCAACTACGTCGGCCACGCCGAGAAGTGGGACGAGATTTCGATTGACGGTTCGCTCGAGGGGCTCGACTGCTCGGTGGAGTATCGGCACGGCGGCAAAACGCTGGCGGTCGCAACCATCGGGCGCGATCGAGCGAGCCTGGAGGCGGAAGCCCGGATGGAGCGGATCGGCTAGAGTCAGAGCCCTTACTTCCTGCCCCGAGAGCTGCGGACACCGGGCGTGTATGGAAGGAAGGTGCCTATGCCCCTCAGCCTCCCCGAGCGCGCGTCCTACGAGTTCCTGAAGAAGCTTGCGAAAGAGCGGCTTGCCGTATTGCGCGCGGCAGATCCCGCGGCCAGACTGTCGTCGGCACAGCTCGCGATCGCACGGGAGTATGGATTCTCCAGCTGGCGCGCGTTGAAGGCGGAGATCGACCGCCGCCGTGAGCCGCACATCGCAGAATTCATGCGCGCGTGCACGGCCGGTGATGTCAATGCCCTCGTGGAGCTGTTGAAGAAGGAGCCCGGTCTTGCTCGTGAGAAGGTTGCGGCTGGCAGCACGGGATTGCACCTTGCGGTGCGACATCCGGACGCGCTGCGCCTGCTGCTGCAACACGGCGCGGATCCGAACATTCGTGACGAAGGCGACAACGCCAGCCCGCTGCATTTCGCGGCGGCGCGGAGGAACCTCGAGAGCGTCCGTCTGCTTCTGGATGCGGGTGCTGACGTCCACGGTGCCGGCGACCTGCATCACGGCAACGTGATTGGATGGGCGGCAGCGAAAGGGAACGACGCTGTTGTGGATCTGCTGCTGGCGCACGGGGCGAAGCACCACATCTTTTCGGCAATGGCCCTTGGCGACCACGGCCTGGTTGAGCGGCTCGTCGAGGAGGATCCGGATTGCCTGTCGCAACGGCGCTCCCGGTTTGAATGCGGGCAGACTCCCCTGCACGCCGCGTTCGCGCCACCCGACGGTCTGGGCTTTCTGACCGGTGAGCCCGACTACACCCTGCTCGCGCTGTTGATCGACCTTGGCGCGGACGTCGAGGCAAAAGACGACAAAGGTCGGACGCCGCTCGACGTGGCGGTGCTCCGCGGCGACACCGAGGCGGCTCGTCTTCTCAGAGCAGCAGGCGCCATCGAACCCGAGCCTGCGGCACGATCGGGCGACGAGAAGGAGCTCGCGCGACTGGCGGATTCTGTGAGGAAAAGCGATCCCATGTTCGCTGTTCAGGACATGAGGGCGACGTTGCAGTGGTACCGGGCGATCGGCTTCACCGTCACCGATGAGTACGAGGATTCCGGCGACGTCATCTTTGCAAGGGTGTCATTCGGCAAGTGCGAGTTCACGCTGAGCCCGGGCGCCACCACCGGACCGCGAGACGTGAGCCTGTGGTTCTACACGAACCGGGTCGAGGAGTTGTATCGACAGCTCAGGAACACCCCCGGGGTCCCGTTCGACGAAGACCTGTACACGCCGTTCTATGGAGGGCAGGAGTTCAGCATTCGGGACATCAACGGCCTGAAACTGATCTTCCTGCAGCCGCCCTGGCTGGCGGCGTGATCATGCCGGAGTGGATGGCAGCGTGACCCCGCTTGCCTGGCTGGCGCTTGCCGCCGCCGGTCTTCTTGTCCTCGTTGGTGCGGTCAGGGAGACCCGGCGACGACGCATGGACCAGCTGAATGCGACCTGGGGTGTCCAGTCACCGCGCGAGCACCGGATGGAAGAGATCGCTCGGTCGCATCGTTCACGTCTCGCGGCGCTCGGTGAGCCACTCGCACTCGATGACCGCACATGGAATGACCTCGTACTCGACGACGTCTTCCGGCGCGTCGATCACACGGAGAGCACTCTTGGACGGCATGCCCTGTATCACCGGCTTCGAGTTGCGCATACCCTGGAATCGCTGCCTGCCTTCGAAGCGCTGGTGACCCGCGTGAGCTCGGATGTCGCGTTGCGTGTGCGTGCGCGGCTCGCACTCGGACGCCTCCGCGATCCGCACGGATACGATCTCTGGTGGCTCAGCCGGCCGGACGCCGTTCAGCTGCCTCGGTGGTACATCGCGTTTCCGATCCTCACGGTCGCGACGCTCGTGATGATTCCGCTGGTGGCCCTGCGCCCTGACCTGTTCCCGGCGCTGCTTGGACCGCTGGCCCTGAGCTTCCTGCTGAATCTGGCAACCGTAAAGACAATCAACAGCGTCTCGAACGCGTTCCGACAGATTGCGCCTCTCGTCGCCACGGCACAGGAGCTGGCGTTCGCTCACGGCGACGACATCGACGCGATCGTCGCGCCGATTCGACGCCACACCCGCGATCTGCTGTCGCTGAAAACGATCGCGCGCTGGATCTCGGCCGATCCGCTGATGCTGTCAGCACGGTCGAACATGCTTGCCGTGATGCTCGCGGACCTCGCGTCCAGCGTCTACGACTACGTCAACCTCGTCCTGCCGCTGAACGCGGCGGGCGTGTACCTGGGAGTCGATCGTCTTCGAAAGAACGCGACCGCCCTCCTGGACGTTGTGGCGGCGATCGGTGAGGTGGATGCCGCCCTGAGCGTCGCCTCCCTGCGCGCGGGCGCGACTGGCTGGAGTCGTCCGGTGTTCAGCCCCCTGCCGTCAGCGATGGCAATCACGGACGCCGTCCATCCACTGGTGACAGACGCCGTGCCCAACTCTCTGGTGATTCAACCGGCCGCTGGAATGCTGGTGACCGGCTCGAACATGTCAGGCAAGTCAACGTTCCTGCGGACGGTCGGCGTGACGACGGTCATGGCGCAGAGCCTGCACACGTGCTTCGCTGCCTCCTACGCTGCTCCATTGCTCACGGTGCGAAGCCGCATCGGGCGCGCCGACGATCTTCTCGCCGGCAAGAGTTACTACCTGGTCGAAGTGGAGGCGCTCCTTGCACTGGTTCGGGCGAGCACATCACCCACGCCGCACATGTTTCTGCTCGACGAAATGTTCCGAGGCACCAACGCCGTTGAGCGCATCGCGGCGGGACAATCGGTGCTCGTCGAGTTCATTCAGCATGGCCGGCCGCACGTCGTGATTGCAGCAACCCACGACACCGAGCTGGTGGACCTGCTGACCGGACTCTATGCCCCGTGTCACTTCGGCGATAACCTGACCGACGAGACGCTCACGTTCGACTATCGCCTGCGCTCCGGCCGCGCGACGAGCCGGAATGCCATCGCGCTGCTTCACCTCAATGGCGCGCCGTCCGCGCTCGTGGAACGGGCGCTGGCATCTGCTGCAGATCTGGATCGGCAGAAGGCTCGCTGATGCGAATCGGCACCTCCTGAATCGCGTTGTTACCGTACCCCAGCCGGTTCCACTCGGCGCGGTCGGGCTGCGTCCGGCCGGCAAGATCGGTCGCCCGCGCCCGAAGCACCAGCGAACCCGGCGTTTCGACGCGCGTAATCAGCTCCCACCACTGCCAGCTGTGGCGATTGCGCTCGCTCACGAGCCTCGCCTCCTGCCAGTCGCCGCCGTTCACGCTCACGTCGACACGAGCAATCGGGCCTGCCCCCGACCAGGCGACGCCGCGGATGGCCAGATCACCCGGCGGCACGTCTGTCTGCGGCGAGGGCTCGGTGATCAGGGCACGGACCCGCTGCAGGGTCACCGGCTCGCTGACGATCCGGCCGTCGCGCTCCCACTCGTACCGGTACTTGTCGCCCTGATAGTGTCCGGTGAACGTCCGGTCGATCAGCTCGATCTGAGTCAACCACTTCACCGATGCGACGGCGTACCAGTTCGGGACGATGAGCCGCAGCGGATATCCGTGTTCGACAGGCAACGGCTCGCCATTCATCGCGTACGCCAGCATCACATCGCTGTCGCGCGCATCGTCAATCCGGAGGCTGCGCTCGAAGCGCAGCGGTTCCGGACGGCCATCCGCCAGGCCGCCGTCGGCGCCGCGAAAGAGTACCTCCTTCGCCTCCGGCCGGATGCCGGCGCGGTCCAGGATCTCGATGAGTGGCACGCCGGTCCATTCGGCCGTGCTGACCGCGCCCACCCCCCACTGCTCACCCTCGGCTGGTGGATCGAACATCGCGCGACCGTTGCCGGCACACTCGAGAGTGACGACCTGCGTTTTCGATTTCATGTTGTGGAGATCACGGATGGTGACGCTCAACGGACGCTCAACCAGTCCGCCAATCGAGAGCCGGAAGGCTTCTGCGTCGAGTCTGGGCATCCGGAAGTTGTTGCGCATGTAGAAGCGCGCGTTCGGCATGACCACGCCGCCGACGAGCGCCGCGAGAGACGTCTCGCAGTTGAGCGGATGCGCGCGGTGCATGACCATGCCGGCGTCGATCGCGTGCTGGCAGGCCTCTTCCGGGTCCAGCGTCGGCACGTCCGACCGTGCGGGCGCAGGAGCCGCACAGCCACCGCTCGCGACCGCACGCACGCAGGTTGACGCGGGGAAGATGTCGAGACTGCCGGCCCTCTGGAACGGCCGCATGAACTCGCGCAAGTCCTGCTCATCGGCGGCTTCCACGATCAGGAACATCGTGTGCTCGCCCTGCACGACGGCTTCGCCGTGAATCTGCAGTCCGAACTTCCTGACGTTCGGCGGGCTCAGGTGATTCAGCAGCGTGGCCCCCATGAAGGGGTCCTGCGCAGGACAGCCGTCAGCGGGATGCTGGTGCCGCACGATGAACAACGACATGGCGAACTCCTCGGGCGTCTTCGGTTCGTCGGGCACCCCTTCAGGGGGGCCGAAGAATCAGGTTTCGAGCGGCAGCTTCGCAGCGTCCCAGGCGGCGATACCACCGGCAATCTCACTGACCTGCGTGAAGCCGTGACGCTGCAGCAGGCTCGCGGCAATCGACGAGCGATAGCCGCCGGCGCAGTGCACGAGGAGCTGGCGATCGGCCGGAAGCTCCTGCAGCCGCTCGACGAGGTGATTGAGCGGAATCCCGACGCTGCCGGGGATCCGTTTCTGCTGGCGCTCGCCGGGTGCTCGCACGTCAACGATCACTGGCGCTCTTTCAGGCGCCGCCGCCGCGAGGCGTTCGGCCGCAACCTGTGCGCTGAGACGCTCGGTGGTCATCGTCAGGTCGGGTCGCGACCGAACGCTGTGGAGGCCGTCCTGGAGATAGCCGACGACCTGATCGAAGCCGATGCGGCCCAGTCGCATCGCTGCTTCGTGCTCGTGCCCGGGGTCGGCGATGATGACGATGGGGTGTTCGCGGTTCAACACCGTGCCAGCCCACGTCGCGTATTGGCCGCCGAGGCCGATGTTGATGCTCCCGGCCAGATGCGCAGCCGCGAACTCCGCCGGGTCGCGCGTATCCAGCACCTGCGCGCCAACTCCCTGCAACGCCAGAAGCTGTTCGAGTGTCAGCGCGCTGATTCGATCCAGCGTCTGCTCAAGCGTCGGGCGCTCCTGGCTGTTCAGCACGGCATCGTAGGTGAAGTACGACGGGGCGTCGGGTTGATCGGCCGTCACCATGTCGATGAATGCGTCCTTGCTCATCGGCTGCAGCGCGTAGTTCGAGCGTCGCTGTTCCCCAATCGTCGACACCGTTTCCTTGCTCAGAGCTTTGCCGCACAGCGAACCGGCGCCGTGAGCCGGATAGACGGCGGCGTTGTCCGGAAGCGTCATCAGCTTGTTGCGAAGCGACTCGTATAGGAGGCCGCCCAGATCGTTGGCCGACCATCCGAGCGCGACGCGCAGATCCGGACGGCCGACGTCACCGACAAACAGCGTGTCGCCGGTCAGGACCGCGTGCGGCTCAGTGGCGCTGCGATCGAGGTCGTAGATGACCAGAGAGATCGACTCGGGGGTGTGTCCCGGTGTCTCCAGCGCCTGCAGGCGCACCCGTCCAAGATCGACGGTGTCGCGGTCGTGCAAAGGGACAAAGGAGTACTCGGCTTTTGCCGCGGCACCCAGATAGATCTGTGCCCCGACGCGATCGCGCAGTTCGAGGTGGCCCGCAATGAAGTCCGCATGGAGATGCGTGAGGAAGACGTGCTCGATGCGCAGCCCATGTTCGTCAGCAAACGCGAGGTACTGATCGACGTCACGCTGCGGATCGACGACGGCAGCCGTGCGGGACTGCTCGTCGCCGATCAGATACGACGCGTGTGCGAGGCAATTCAGGTAGAACTGCTTCAGGATCACGGCTCCAGCCTCTCTTGCCTCAGATGCCGGGTTGAGGGACGAAACGGAGATACGGCCTCGGCGCGCGCCATCCCTGAGGATAGGTCTTCTTCGCGTCCTCGTCCGAGACCGAACCGGCGATGATGACGTCCTCACCCGGCTCCCAGTTGGCTGGCGTCGCCACCTTGTAACTGGCAGTCAGCTGCAGCGAGTCGATCACCCGCAGCACCTCATGGAAGTTCCGGCCCGTCGTCATCGGGTAGGCGATCATCAGCTTGAGCCTCTTGTCGGGACCGATGACGAAGACTGTGCGGACAGTCTGGTTGTTCATCGCCGTGCGGCCTTCGGACGTGCCTTCCGTTGACGCCGGCAGCATGCCGTACAGCTTGGAGATCTCGAGGGTGGTGTCGCCGATCATCGGAAAGTTCGGCGCGTGCCCCTGCGACTCGAGGATGTCGTTCGACCAGCGTGCGTGCGCATCAACCGGGTCGACGCTCAGGCCGATGATCTTCGTCTTACGTTTGTCGAACTCGGGCTTCAACCGCGCCATCGTGCCCAGCTCCGTGGTGCACACGGGCGTGAAGTCCTTGGGGTGCGAGAACAGCACGCCCCACGAGTCCCCGAGCCATTGATGCAGGGTGATCCGGCCCTCCGTGGTGTCCGCCGTGAAGTCGGGAACGATCTCGCCAAGCTGCAATGCCATAGGTCCTCCGGGTCAGTCGTCAGTTGAGAGTTATCAGTTGGCAGCCGTCGGTTGCCAGCTGTCAGTTCTTCGGGCGTCCGGGGTGCCGGCGTCACTGCGGGCATAGTGCTACGCTTCGGACGGCCGTTCCATTGATGGGCGATGAGTTCGGGATGAGTTTTCGATGAGTAGCCGTCCGGTCCTGCGGTTTGCGGCGTTCGAACTGCACCCGGCCACTGGGGAATTGCGGCAGGGGGGCGACGTCCTCAAGCTGGCGCCGCAACCGTTCAAGGTCCTCGAGCTTCTTGTCCGCCGCGGCGGCGAGGTCGTGACCCGCGCCGAGATTCGCGACCATGTGTGGAGCGGCGACACGTTCGTGGACTTCGATCAGGGGCTGAACTTCTGCATTCGCCAGATCCGCGAAGTGCTTGGCGATACGGCAGATGCGCCCCAATTCATCGAGACTCTTCCGCGGCGCGGCTACAGGTTCCTGAAGGCCGTGACGGACCCGGCACCAGCCGCCCCGGTTCGGGTGACACGGCTCATCGTGCTCCCGTTCCGCATGCTCCGGCCGGATGCCGAAACCGAGTTCCTCGCGTTCAGCCTGCCTGACGCGTTGACCAGCGCACTCAGTGGCCTTCAGTCGCTGGTCGTCCGATCGAGCATGACGGCGGCCCGATTCGCGGTGGATGCACTGCCGCCAAGCCAGATCGGGGCCGAGGCAGACGTGGACGCGATTGTGACCGGCACGCTGCTGCGGTCAGGCGCCGAGATTCGCGTCTCCACCCAGCTGACGGCAGCTGCGGACGGTGCCTTGCTCTGGTCGCAGACAGCCCAGATGCCCGTCGGCGATCTGTTTCGCGTGCAGGACGAAATGACGGGGCGGATCGTGTCTTCGCTATCGTTACCGCTGACCAACCGGGAGCAGCAGATGCTCCGGCGCGACGTTCCGTCGAACCCGGCGGCCTACGAGTACTTCCTGCGCGGCAATCAACTCAGCAACGATGCGACGCAGTGGAGCGTGGCGAGAGACCTGTACCTGCAAAGCGTCGAAGGAGACCCGGGCTACGCACCAGCCTGGGCGCGTCTCGGCCGGATCCATCACGTGATCGCCAAATACCGGCCCGGCGGGGCGCCGGAGAGTTTCGATCACGCGGAAACGGCGTTTCGACGAGCCCTCGATCTCAATCCCGATCTGGCGATCGCGCACAAGCTCTTCGCACAGCTCGAAGTGGATCTCGGCCGGGCGCAGGACGCAATGACCCGGCTCATCGAGCGCGCACACACCGCAGACCCTGAACTGCTCGCCGGCCTGGTCAGCGCGTGCCGATATTGCGGCCTGCTCGACGCGTCGGAGGCTGCACATGCTCGCGCCCTCGAGCTCGAGCCAAAGATTCGCACCAGCGTGGGGCACACCTGGTTCCTGCAGGCGGACCACGCGCGCGTCGCGACGCTGAGGGTGTCCGACTACCCCTACATCGTTGCGATCTCGCTGGCCGAACTGGGCCGCGCGACAGAGATCCTGCCGGCGCTTCGCGAACTCGAGCAGAAGCTTCCAGGCCGGCTCCGCGACTTCCTCGTCGTCGCCCGCACGCTGCTCGAGGGCCACGCAGCCGAGAGCGTCGCCGCGGTTGAGCGGATCGTCAGCTCGGACTTCCGGGATCCGGAGGGACTGTTCTATCTATCGCGCCACCTGGCCCACTTGAACGAGCTCGATCCTGCGCTCGACCTCCTCGAACGCGTGGTCGCGAGCGGCTATTTCTGTTTTCCGACGATGGCGCGAGATCCGTGGCTCGACTCGCTGCGCAGGAAACCGGCCTTCAGCAGACTGCTTCGGCGAGCGGAGGCAAGGCACCAGGAGGCCGTGATGGCCTTCGAACGGCTTGGTGGCCCCGGAGTGTTCAGCAACGCGGCAGCGCTGGCGTGAATCCTGGCGTCCCTGAAGGGCGCCCCACCCACCACGGAGACACATAGACTTTATGTTGTAAAGTTATTGGCGCCACCCTCGCGACGGAGACCTGTCCATGACGAAAGCCACGATCGCGGCCGGAACGTTGATCACGGCGCTTGTCGTCATCGTCCTCGCCCTCGCCGTCCGCAACTTCGCCCCGGACCAGGGCGGCGAACGGGATGCGGCGGCCCAGACCCCAATCACACCATCGCCAGCGACGCCTGCCGCGCCGGAGACGTACCAAGGCTTCCTCTACGGCCGCGTCATCGACGTTGACGGCGCGCGCTACGAAGGGCGGCTGCGCTGGGGTGGCGATCAGGAGGCGTTCTGGGGCGACCCCTTCAACGGTACCAAGGACGAGAACCCCTGGGCCGTCCACGTCGCGCAGCCCGAGGACCGTCGCGGGATCGAAATCTTTGGCTTCAGGCTTGGCGGCGAGGCTGACCGGAACAAACTTCGACGGCTGTTCATGGCTCGTTTCGGCGACATCGCGCGAATCGAGGCGCACGTCAGGGACGTGCAGGTGACTCTCAAGAGCGGGAACGTGGTCAAGCTCGATCGCTTCGCCTCCGGGGACATCGACGACGGTGTGCGCGTGTGGGACGGCCAGCGCGGAGTCCTCGATCTCGATTCCCGGCGAGTTCGAACCATCGAGTTCCTCTCCACCGCACCACTCGCCGCCATTCCGGCCCGCCTGCACGGCACGGTGCGCACGCAGCAGGGGGAGTTCACCGGCTTCATTCAGTGGGATCAGGAGGACTCGGTAGGCACCGACACGCTTGACGGCCGTACGGCAGACGGTGAGCAGCGTCTGCGTTACGACACGATCCGCTCGATCGCACGCAACTCACGTGACAGCGCCCGGGTGACACTGCTCGACGGGCACGAGCTCGCGATGTCCAAGAACCGCGACGTCAGCAGCGGCAACCGCGGCATCAACGTCGAGGACCCACGTTATGGCCGGGTGCAGATCTCCTGGGACGCCTTCGAGCGGGTGGACTTCAGTCCCGGCGGCAGCGGCCCTGCGTTCAGCGATTTCCCGCCAGGTCGCGCGTTGACGGGCACGGTGAGGTTGCGCGACGGCCGCGGCCTTGCCGGCCGGCTCGTTTACGACTTCGACGAAAGCGAGACGACCGAGACACTCGACGCCGCAGTACCCGGGGTGGACTACAACATTCCCTTCAGCCTGATTGCCTCGATCCAGGTCCACGGCCGCGAAGGGCGCACAGGCGGGCGCGCCACCGTGGTTCTGCACGACGGCAAAGAGTTGCAGCTCGAACGCACCGGCGACCTCGCCGAGGGAAACGCCGGCCTCCTGATCTTCGTCGATGGGCGCGAACGTCCCGAGTTCGTGACGTGGGCCGACGTCGAGCGGCTAGACCTGAAACGCCCACCAGATGAGCAGATCCTGTTGACGCGATGATTCATTGATCAGGGCAGGCCGGCCACTCCGTTGGTGGTTCCACCAGCGTTGATGAACGCCTCGATCACCGGGCGATAGCTCGTAAAGCGTTGCACATCGGCGGCGGTGCGAGCGGTCGCAGGCCCAGTCGCCAGAATCCGCTCGACCTGCGCGAGACGCTGGAGCAGAACCACCTTGTCCCAGACCGGCTCGCGACCGACCCGCGACACCTCCGCCTCGAATGTCTTCGCCAGTTCCGGGATCGATTGCACGCGCCGCGCCAGCGCCGCGCGTGGCGGCTGAAACGGACTCCGCAGTTTGGTGATCCGTGCGATGGCCCAGAAGGACGAGTCCGCACCGTAGGGGATCATGATCAACCGCCCGTCTCTCGGGTGCGCGTAGAGATATGCGTTGTTGACGTTGAACGAGAATCCGTCGTAGTTGCTCGTCGCGGCCTCCGCCGCATAGAAGGTGATGTAGCGGTCCAAATCGAGGTACTTCGAAACGGCGGCGGCGAACCCCTCGTCCGGTGCGCGCTGCACGGCCTCGGCCGCTCCACGCAGCTCGTTTCGAGTCCGCTGCTGTTCGACCTCGTCCTTCAGCGCGACCCTGTCCGGCGACATCATCGGGTCTGGCCCGTAGCTCAGCTCGTACAGATTCCCACCGGAGAACGGACGTCCGAAGTTCCTTGTCAGGAAATCCCTGTTGATTGGTTCACGGATGACGTAGATGCCGCTGTCGACGCCGTTGATCGTGACGTGGGCGTGCGCCGTGAGCGGTGCCGCGATGCCTGCGCGGCGGTAGACCTCATACGTCAGATGCTCCCCGACGAGACCGGTGTCCTGACGTCCGTCCTTGAGGATGATCTTTTCCAGGCCATGCAGCTCCTGACCCTCGATGAAGTCGTCGAACTTCACGCTGAGCGTCGGCTTCTGATCGATCGGCACGAAGGCATTGAACGTTCCGCCCGCCTGCCGGATGCCGACGTCCTTCAGGACGACCCCATCGAACGAAAACGTGCACCGCACACGTTCCGATTGCCGATTCAGGATCGTTCGTGCGTCGTCCGGGGCGATGACGATGTCGATGCGGTGGAGAACGGTGGTGTCATAGACGCGCGCCACCGCCACAGTGAGCCGCTCCTGCCGGCGATCGGCGGGCTGCATCGACGCCGCGCCGGAGCCCACGGCTCCAGGCAGGCACGAAACGAGAAGTACCGCTGCAACGCCAATCCGGCGAGCTGGGCGCATGGTGCAGGCTACTCCGCCAGGAGTCTGAGATCTCCGATGGCGTGATGCACCTGCAGATCGACCGTCACAGGCGACGTGTCCGCGCGCGGATTGATCCAACGCCCGTCGCGTTTTTCGAGCCCGCTGACGTTGGTGTCACCGATGATGCCCGACGTCCTCGCGGAAATGCCGACCGTGGCAGGCAGGTGAATAGTCGTGTCGCCCGCGCCGGCCTTGACCGTGATGCTGTAGCTCTTCGCGGGCATTCCGCGCAGATCCACCACCTGGTCGCCGGCGCCCAGGTTGACCTCCACCTTCTCGAGGTTCAAGCGGCCGAGTACCAGATTCGCGTCGCCAGCGCCCAGATTGATGTGGAGGTCGACGGGCGTCGTCTCATCGAGGCTCAGGCGCCAGGCGTTCTCATAGTTGCCTGATGCTGAACTCTGCGAGACCTTCAGCGTGCCCATCGTGCCGTTCACGGAATAGTCGACGGCAGGCTTCAGCTCAGGGACATTGAAGTCGAAGTCGCCCGCGAACAATGACTTCGCACCGGACTCCACCGACAGCTCTCCGGCGGTCATGTTGATCTCGACACGCGCCGCCGTTGCCGCGCCGCGCTCGACGCTGCGGTGCTCGTGAACGACAGGTCCGCCGGAGCCGCCGCTTCCGATGACGCAGGCCGTTGCCGACAGTGCCGCGGCGGCTGCCACCGCGACCGCTCTCATCAGTCCATTCCGGTGCTGTGACATGGTCCGGCCTCCCAATCGCTCTTCCGGATTTCGAACACCACGGACTCTACGGACCTCCCGTGGAGCACGGTGGCGACACGCCGGGAGGTGAGCACGCCGCCAATCTTGAGCATCGCCCGTCGAGAGCGGACGTTGTCCGCGCCAACCACAAAGATGACCCGATCAACGGCCCTGAATGCGTGCTCCAGCATGAGCCGTTTCATCTCCAGGTTGTAACGGCCGCCCCAGAGCGTTCTCGCCAGGAACGTCCAGCCGATCTCGAGCTCGTCACCATTCGGGCCGTTCCAGAAATACCGTGACGCACCGACGATTCGGGTCGTCGACCGGTCGATTGCCACGAGGCCGCCGCCCGACTCGAGCCCTTCGCGAAAGTACTCGCGAAAGACCTGTTCCTGATAACGATCGAACGCCGGGTGCTGTTCCCAGATCAGCGGATCTGAGGCGACGGCAAACAGCTCGTCCCAGTCGCCGGCACGCATGGGGCGAAGCTCCAGCAGGTCTCCGTAGAGATGCGGTTGCCGGTCCAGCAACAGCATGCCGTCACAGCCATCCCGCGGCCAGCTGCTTGAAATGTGCAGTGATCGCGTTGCGCATGAACATCGCGACGGTGACCGGACCGACGCCACCTGGCACCGGTGTCACCCAGCTGGCCACCTCCTTCACCGCGTCGGTGTCCACGTCGCCAACGATGCGGACCTCACCATTGGGTTCAGTGATCTGATTGATCCCGATGTCGATCACGGCCGCGCCGGGCTTGACCATGTCGTCGCGCAGGAACTTCGGCTTTCCCACGGCAACCAGCACGGCGTCCGCGCGCCTCGAATGCGCCGCGACCGAACGTGTCAGGTGGTGACACACAGTGACCGTCGCGCCTTCGGCCATGAGCATGAACGCCGCGGGCTTGCCGACGATTTCAGAATGGCCGACCATCACCACCTCCAGCCCGTGCAGTCCGAGACCCGTCGCCTTAATCAATTCGACCGATGCGGCAGCCGTGCAGGGCGCGAGGGCCAGATCGTTGTAGACGATGTTGCCGATGGAGGCGGGGTTCATGCCCTCGACGTCCTTCAGCGGATGGATGGCCGACGCCAGTGACCGTCCGTTGATATGCGGTGGCACCGGCCGCTGCAGGATGACGCCGAGAACGTCGCGATCGTCGTTCATCGCGAGGAGGCGCGCCTTGCATTCCTCCTGACTGAGCTCGCGCGGCCAGGTCTGCTCCTCGAATCGCAGGCCGACCTTCGTCGCCGCGCTGGCCTGGCTGCGCGTATAGACAGAGGCCGCCTTCTGCGGTCCAACGCTGACGGACACGAGCCGTCCGATCTGATGGGTCGCGGAGGCCTGGCGCACACGGTCCGCCACTTCCTGGAGAATCCGATCGCGGACGGGCCGGCCGTCCAGTAGCCGATTGTCTTTCATCGCTGGGTCGTCACCACTCGCCTGAAAACATCGAGTGTACCGGAAGAAGATGCCAGCGTCCGAACTTCGGAATCGGTGAGCATCCGCCACTTCCCGATCTGCAGTCCGCCGATGGCGATCGGGCCGATCTTCACGCGAACGAGCTTGAGCACCGTCGCGTCCAGCGCCTCGATCATGCGGCGCACCTGACGGTTTCGACCCTCGGTGAGCGTGATCTCGAGGTGCGTGTATTTCTCGGAGTCCCGCACGCGGCGGACACGGGCCGGCCGCGTCGCACCGTCAGCCAGCATGACTCCGTCGCGAAGCTGCTTCAGCTGCGCGTCGGTCAACACCTTCGACGCCTTGACCAGGTAAGTCTTCGGAACATGCGACGCGGGATTCGTCACGCGCTCAGCCAGCTGATTGTCGTTAGTCATCAGCAGGAGCCCGGACGTGTCGAGATCCAGACGCCCGACCGGTGACACGAACGTCCCCACGTCGGCAATCAGGTCATACACGGTTGGCCGCCCCTGAGGATCGCGGTACGTCGTGAGATAGCCCGTCGGCTTGTAGAGCAGCACATAGGTCCTCTGACGCGCCTCCAGCGGCTTGCCGTCAAGACGCACGCGGTCCCGCTTCATGTCGACCCAGTGATCGGGGTCGCGTACGACCTGTCCATTGACCTTGACCCGGCCGTCGCGAATCCGGGCGCGCGCGTCAACACGCGAGCCGACTCCCGCCTTCGACAACACGCGGTCCAGCGTCTTGAGCGGTCGTTTCTCCATACCGGACGCGCTAACGACGCCGGGGACGCCGATGCGGGTCCGGGAGCGCGACGCCGTACATAAAGTAGAGGTTGGCGCCGCGCGCCTGCCGGACCAGCCTGGCAATCCCCGGCTCGAACCGGTCGATGAAGGTGGCCAGCAGCCTGGCCGGGGTATCCGCGGCGGTGGTGTCGCTTCGTTTCATGCAAACTGGTCCGCCTGGAGGCGGACGCGGCGTCCGTGCGTCGGCCCCTACAATACCCCCTCGGTCCGCATTACAATCCCGCGCATGAGAAAACTGGCTCTCGTTGCAATCTGCCTTGCGCTCGCATCCGGGAACGCAATGGCTCAGGACGCCAAAACGGTCATCGCCAGCGCGCAAAAGGCGCTCGGTGACGTGAAGGCGATCACATACTCCGGATCCGCAAAGGACGTGTCATTCCAGCAGTGCGGCGCCAACAAAGCCGACATGGTGTGCCGCGGCACGCACGACCCGATGCGGCCCATCGACAACTACGTCCGCGTGATCGATCTGTCCGCGCCTGCGTCGCGGGCGACCGGAACCACCAACAACATCGGCGCCGGCGGCTCGACGACCGTCGCGCCGGGAAACTTCAACCAGCAGATCGCCAACACGGACGTGTCTGCGCCCTGGAACACGACGCTCGAGTTCTATCTCACGCCGTGGGGTTTCCTGAAGGGTGCGTCGGAAAACGGCGCCACCGCGAGACGTCAGGGCAACATGACGGTCCTCACCTGGAGCCCGAAGGTCATGGCGGCGTCCGGCAAGGCGTACACGATCAACGGCTACATCAACAACCAGAACCTCGTCGAGCGCGTCGAGACGTGGCTGGGCGACAACATCATGGGCGACATGCAGATCCTCGCCACCTACTCGGGCTGGAAGGATTTCGGCGGCGGCGCGATGGCGCCCGCGAAGATCGTGCAGACGCGCGGCGGGTGGCCGTTCTTCGAAGTCAGCGTGACGGCAGCACGCGCGAATCCCGCTGATCTCGCGACGATCGCTGTGCCTCCCGCACGCGGTGGCGGACCGGGCGGTCCCGGTGGCGGAGCGCCCGGCGGCGCGGCGCGCGGTGGCGGCGCTCCCGGCGGCGGAGCACCCGGCGGTGGCGCTCCTGGCGCAGGCAGGGGCGGACCGGGCGGCGCACCGGCGGCCATGACGGTGGAAACCGAGAAGCTGGGCGACGGCATCTACAGGTTCACCGCCGCCCCCGGCAGCTACGACGCGATCGTCGTCGACTTCCGCGACTACATCATGGTGCTCGAGGCGGGTGGAAACGAAGCGCGGTCGCTCGCGTACATCGCCGAAGCGAAGAAGCTGATCCCGAACAAGCAGATTCGCTACATCATGAATACGCATCCCCACTCAGACCACACCGGCGGACTCCCGACGTACATCGCCGAGGGTGCGACGCTCATCACGCATCGGAACAACCAGGCGTTCTTCGAGCGCGCGCTCAACACTCCGCGAACGCTGCTGACCGATACGCTCGCCAAGAGCCCGAAGAAAGCGCAGGTCGAAGCCGTCGGCGACAAGAAGGTCTACACCGACGGGACGCATACGGTGGAGTTCTACCATGTGCCCGGCGCGCCCCACTCCAACGGGCTGCTGATCGCGTACTTCCCGAAGGAGAAGGTGCTGTTCCAGGGTGACTTCTCGCTGCCTGGCAAGCCGGGCGAACCGGCCAACGATCACGTGAAGGCGCTGGGCCCGGTGGTAAAGAAGCTCAATCTCCCCTTCGAGCGCTACATCAACGTGCACGCGTCCGCGACGCCCCAGACCAGCAAGGACTTCTGGGATTCACTGGCGGTCAAGTAGAAAAGCGCCTGCCTGACGACAACGGCGGCCGACGAGGCCGCCGTTGTTTCCCACACTCACTGGTCCGTCTGAAGGCGGACACTACGCCATGACTCAGATGCCTGCTCGCACGGCGCCTCCCCCATCCGTCCGCTGGCTGGTCCTGCTGTTCTCCAGCCTCGTGATGTTCGGGAACTACTACGTCTACGACTCGATCGCGCCGCTCGCAGACATTCTGAGGACCGAACTCGGATTCAGCTCGACACAGGTCGGGACGCTCAACGCCATCTACAGCGCACCGAACATCGTGATGGTCCTGATCGGCGGGGTGCTCGTCGATCGATTCGGCGCACGCAACGCCACGCTCGGGTTTACCGCTATCTGTTTCGTTGGCGCGTTGCTGCCGGCCATGGCCGGGACGTTCGCCGCCCTCCTGCCGGCCGATAACGGGATGTTTGGCGTCATGGCCGCGGGACGCCTGCTCTTCGGGCTGGGTGCCGAGTCGATGATCGTCGCCGTCACGGCGGCGCTCGGGCACTGGTTCAAGGGAAAGCAGCTCGGCTTCGCGTTCGGCCTGAACCTGAGCATTGCGCGCGCCGGTTCCTACGCAGCGGACATCTCACCCTCATGGGCCAGCGCCGCCTACGAGTCGGGATGGCGGGCACCGCTCTTTGTTGCGCTCGCGTTTGCCGCCATCTCGCTGATCGCCGCCTGCCTCTACTGGGCCGTCGATCGTGCCGCCGAACGGAACTACGCCCTCGGTCACGCGCAGCAGAGCGACCGCATCGTCTGGTCCGATCTCTGGCGATTCAACCGCTCCTACTGGTACATCGTCGGCCTCTGCGTCACCTTCTACTCAGTGATCTTTCCGTTCCGCAGCACCTTCGCGATTGAGTACTTTCAGAACGCGAGAGGCCTTTCGCTCGAAGCGGCCGGTCACATGAACGGCTACGTCTTTCTCGCCGCGATCTTCGCCACCCCATTATTCGGCTTCATCGTCGATCGAGTCGGCAGGCGCAGCGTCGCGATGGTCATCGGCTCGCTCCTCCTGCTGGCCGTCTTCCCGACGCTGCTCTTCACCACCTGGGACCTCTGGGTGACCACGGTGATGATCGGCATCGCCTTCTCGCTCGTCCCCGCGGTGCTCTGGCCGTCCATTCCGTATCTGGTCGAGGAACAACGCCTCGGCACGGCACTCGGGCTGATGACGATGCTGCAGAACGTCGGGTTGACCGTGATCAATGTCGCCGCCGGGGCATTGAACGATTTGGGAGGCGCCAGCGCCTCGAATCCAGACGGCTATCGACCCATGCTGTTCATGTTTGCGGCACTGAGCCTGGCCGGGCTGGTCTTCTCCGCACTGCTGCGAAGGCGGGAAGCAGGCCCGCACGGCCACGGATTGGAGACGGTGCGCGCCTGATCGCCGACTGAACGGCTACGGAACGTCCGGAGAGATCGGTGACGTCTCGCAGGCTGTCACAACCAACAGAATCGCCAGATCAATGAGGCGTCTGAGCGCCGATTGGCCACGGGCAACCTCCCGGCCCGTTGGAGCGCCGCAAGGTTTATGGCGTCAGCCGCCCGGGGGTGATCAGCGAACACACAAAAAAGTGATCGGCCACATCCTGAATCCCGTTGCGGTTGAGATCCTCAAAGAATCGACCGTTCAGGAAGCCCGGCTGCCCGGGACCGAACGCCGTTCGACCGGCGATTAGCAGTTGAAACTCACCATGCATCGTCACTCGATCGGTGACGAGACGGGTGTCGAAGAACAGCCCCTGACTGATGACGAATATGACGCCGCAATTGCGGTCGCTTCTTGCGTTCAACGTCCATGTCGCCGAACGTATCTCGTCCGTTGTGCTGCCTTCCCCACCCGCGTCAGGAGAGGTTGGGGAGTCCGAGCACGCTGCTGCGATCAGGCACGCAGCGGCCAGAACTGTAAGTCGACGTGCGTTGAGAGCCATCGGCGCCTCCTTGAAAGCGGCGATCGCTGCAAGGCACGTGCACAACTTTTCTCGCTGTTTCACTATGGAACACGCAGCTCAACCAGCTGCAGTTCGAAACGGTCTCGTAACGACGCCGGGCTACGGTGCTGCCGGCCGCGCGGGACGCTGAGGACCAGGGCCTTCCTTGCCACCGGCTTTCTTCAGCAAGGCCACGGTGCTCTCATGCGGCACAGGAAGCTGGCCGACGATGGTCTTGCCGAGCGCGACGTCGAGAGGCGTGTAGCCCTGCTTGCTCGTCGCGTTGACGTCCATCTTCTGGTCGAGCAGGAACTGGACGATGGTGTCGGCGCCGCGCAGGGCCGCGCCGTGGAGCGCGTTTTCACCGCGTGTGTTGGTCTGGTTGATGTCGAGGCCCGCGGCCATCATCACCTTGAGCGCGTCGAGCGCGTCGCTCTCCGAGCCGCGCGTGTTCTTGTCGCGATAGCCGATTCCCGCCGCAAACATCAGCGCGTTCGTGCCGTCCTTCGTCGCCTGCTTGGGATCGACACCCTTTTCAAGAAGCAGGCGCATCACCGCGTGGTCGCCTGCCCGTGCGGCACGCATCATCGGCGTGGCGCCGGCGCCCAGCGTGTTGTCTCCGAAGTCCATCCCGCTGCGAACAGTGAGCGGACGATTCAGCGGAACGTCGAGCTTCGCGCCGTGATCGATGATGGCCTTCACAACTTCCAGCGACGGCAGCGGGTCCTCGAGCGGGCGATTCGGCATCGCCGTCCAGTCCTCGTTGCGGATGTCGATCGCCGCGTACAGCGCCGTCCGCCCACCGGCATCGACGATGTTGACGTCGGCGCCGCGTTCGATCAGGAACTTCGCCAGGGTGTACTGCTTGTTCATGAGCGCGGCGACGAGCGGAGAGACCTTGTCCACGTCACCGTGATTGATATCCACGCCGGCGTCGAGCATGACGCGCGCCGACTCGAGGTCGCCTTCGCGCGCCGCGAACATCAGCGCCGTGAAGCCCCCTCGGGGAATTGGCGAGATCGACGAGGCGGCGCTCAGCCGAGGCGGACGCGTCTCGCGGTCGAATGAACGGATCTTCCAGTCAGCGCCGCGTTCGAGCAGCAGCTTGACGATCGGCGCATGACGCTCCGCCGCCGCCCACATCAATGCCGTCTGGCCCTTGTACTTTTCGCGTGCGTTCACGTCGGCGCCGCGATCGAGGAGCATGCGCACGGAGTCGATGTTGCCGCTGCGGGCGGCGCTCATGAGCACCGTCTCGCCGTCCAGCGTGGCCAGCGCTTTCGCATCAGCACCGGCGTCCAGGAGGAGCTTCAACAACTCGGCGTTGCCGGACAGCGCAGCCTCTGACAGCGGCGACGCGCCAAAACGGTTCGTCGCCGACGGGGTGGCGCCGGCCTTGAGCAGGAGCCTCGTCGTCTCGGCGTCGTTGTAATGCACCGCCCAGTGCAATGCCGTCGTGCCGTCCGCCTGCGGAGCGTTGACATTGACGCGCTTGGTCACCAGCGCGCGCAACGCCGGCGCGTCCTTCCGCTGCGCCGCGTCGGCGGCCTCCGATCCGGCGGCAAAAGCAAGCGTCGGCGCGGCGATGAGCACCGCGGTCAGAAAGCTCGTGAGTGATCGCATGGCTGTCGTTTGCCTCAGAGTTCCGTCAGGAGCCCGGTACTGTCGCCGACCTTTTCCTGCTCGACGCCCGCCTTGTTCAGGATCGACACCAGCAGGTTCGACATCGGCGTGCCCTCCGGATACATCAGGTGCCGTCCGCCCTTGAGCCGGCCGCTCGCGCCACCGGCCACCATCACCGGCAACGGTGCATGGTCGTGGACGTTGCTGTTGCTCATCGCGCTGCCGTAGAGCACGAGCGAGTGATCGAGCAGCGAGCCATCGCCGTCGGCCGTGCTCTTCAGCCGGTCGAGGAAGTGCGACACCAGGGACACGTGGTAGGTGTTGATCCTTGCCAGCGCCGCGAGACGCTGCTGGCTGTTCTGATGGTGAGACGCCGGATGGAAGGCTTCCGAGATACCGAGCTTCGGGAACGTCCGGTAGCTCACTTCGCGCGCCATCATGAACGTCGAGACGCGGGTGATGTCGGCCTGGAACGCGATGGCCATCAGGTCGAACATCAGCTTGGTGTGCTCTTCGAAGTCGTCGGGAATGCCTGTTGGCGACGCCGGAACGTCGAGGTTGGGATTGGCGGCCTGACGTTCCGAGATCTGGATGCGCCGCTCGATCTCACGGACGGAGTCGAGATACTCCGCCACGCGATTGCGATCCTTCGTGCCCAGATCGCCCTGGAGCCGGCGCACCTGGCCGGTGACGGCGTCGAGGATGCTGCGCTGCGTTTCGATGCGCTGCATGCGCTCCTTCGCGGTGGCGCCGTCGCCAAACATGCGATCGAAGACCACGCGCGGGTTGATCTCCATCGGCATCGGCGAGGTCGGCGTCCGCCACGAGATCGTGTTCATGTAAGTGCAGCTGAACCCGACGTCGCACGAGCCGACGAGACCGCTGTAGTCCTCGATGGCGAGCTCGAGCGAAGGCAGCAGCGTGTCCTGACCGATCTTCTCCGCCGCCATCTGGTCGATGGTCGTACCTGCCTGGATGTCCGCGCCGTCGGTGCGCTTCGGATGCACGCCGTTCAGGAACACCGCCGGGCAACGCGTGTGGTCGCCGCCGTTGTCGCCGGGCCCCTGCGGGCCGGCCATCGCGTGGGCGAGGTTGCTGAGCACGACGACCTGATCCTTGTGCGCCGCCAGCGGCGACAGGATCGGCGACAGCTCCAGCGCGCCGGTCGCGGCCGGCGTCCACTGATTCATCACCGCGCCGTGCGGGATGAAGCAGAGCGCCAGGCGCGTGCGCGCCCGGGCAGCGGTCTGCGCAAGCGCGGTGCTTGCCGGCACCATCGCGTCCAACAGGGGCAGCGACATCGTCACGCCGACACCACGAAGGAATGTCCGCCGCGACAGATGCTTCTTGAAGATGATGCTCATCGACTCGCTCTCCTTGACGACTCGGTCACCGGCGTCCCGCTGATCTCCTTCATCTGGAACGGCACGCTGCGCGCCACTCCCAGGACGATCGACGAGAAACGGTAGTTCGTGGCGCGGGCGTCCTGGACGATCCTGCGGACGGCCGGCATGTCGTAGTGCTCGAGACCACGGCCCATGGCGTAGGTCAGCATCTTCTCGGTCAACACGCCGACGAAGACTTCCGGACGGCGGGCGATCTCGCGGCGCAGCGCAGCGGCGCCGTCGACGGCCGCGCCCGTAAAGAGAGTGCCCTTCGGATCGATCGGCTGGCCGTCTTCCTTGCTTCTCCACCGGCCGACGCCGTCGAAGTTCTCCATGGCAAACCCGATCGGGTCCATCGCCCGGTGGCAGCCGGCGCAGACGGGATTCGTCCGGTGCTTCTCCATCCGCTCACGCAGCGACACCACCTTCCCCTCCGCTCCGCTCTCGGGAAGCGGCGGGATGTTCGGCGGCGGCGGATTCGGTGGAACGCCGAGGAGGTTCGTCAGGATCCACTTGCCGCGCTCGACGGGTGAGGTGCGGTTCGGGTACGACGTGACGGTCAGGATGCTGGCCTGGCCGAGGAGGCCGCGGCGGGTCTCCGGAAGCGGCACGCGACGGAATCGGCTGCCGTAAATATTCGGCATCCCGTAGTGACGCGCCAGGCGTTCGTTGACGAACGTGTAGTCCGCGTTCAGCAGGTCCATCACGCTGCGGTCCTCGCGCATGATGCTGTCGAAGAAGAGCTCCGTCTCCTGCTTCATCGACTGACGGAGGTTGTCATCGAAGTCCGGGAACGCCGCGAGATCGGGATTCGAGTTCTTCAGGTTGCGCAGATGCAGCCACTGCTCGGCGAAGTTGTCGATCAGCGTTTTCGAGCGCGGATCGGCCAGCATCCGACGAACCTGCTGCTCGAGAACCGCCGGCTGCTTCAATCGGCCTTGCGCCGCCAGCGTGATGAGCTGTTCGTCCGGCAGGGTGCTCCAGAGAAAGAACGAGAGGCGCGAGGCGAGCTGGAGATCGCCGAGCCTGTAGACGTTGCCCGCCTTCGAGGCCGCCGCTCGCGCTGGTGCCGGGTCCGGCTCCACCCGGAACAGGAACTCCGGGCTCGCGAGAATGAACTGCAGTGCGGACTCGATGCCGCGCTCGAAGCTCCCGCTGCTCTTCCGTCCGCGGCTGTAGAAGTCCATGAGGACGTCAATCGACGCGCGATCCACCGGACGGCGATATGCCTGCCGCGCGAGCGACGACAGAATCTGCCGCGCGCAGGCCGTCTCCTGCGAAGCCGCCGTCGGCCTGCAGGACAGGATCTTGCGGCGCGACGCGCTGTCGCCCGGCCCCGACGCGGCAAACGGTCCCTCGATCGTGATGCGATCGACCGACGGGTCGCCCATGATGTCGAGTCCGTCCACGGTCGTCCGGATGAACGGCTTGATCAGGTCGTCGCGCGGCGCATGGCTCTTGAGCACGGTGGTCGCCCAGATCTTGTGCGTGCCCGCCTTCACCTTCAGCCGGACGGTCAGCTTCTTGTCGAGCTCGGCGCCGAACGTCCCCGGGTTCTCGGCCATCCTGCCGAAATCCTCGCGGCCGCCGGCCGTGACGACCACGAGCCGCTCGCCATTCATTGCGACCTCGATGTCGTGCGGGTCTTCCATGCCGCGCATCAGGTCGAAGGTGTTGCGCCACAGGCGCAGCCTGATCACGTACTCGCCGTCCACCGGGAACGCGTGCTCGACCAGCATGCCGCCCCGCGTGCCCGGCGGCAGTCCCTCGATGTGCTGGTCCTGAGACAGGTCTGGCCGGACACGATAGGTGATCGTGCTCGGCTGGATGGCGACGTTCCCCAGCGCCGCCCGGCTGATGTTCCAGGACGCGGAGAGATACCGCTCCATCAGCGACGCCGAGACGGTCAGCACGTCCGCAATGTTGTCGAACCCGCTGCTCTCATCGTCTGGCGGGAGAAGAGCCGTCGAATCGATCTCGAGCGATAGCAGATCGCGGATCGCGTTCGCGTACTCTGCCCGATTCAGACGATGGAGGGCCGTCCGGCCAGGGCGCGGATTCGCCGCCGCGGCACGATCGATAGACGACTCCAGGTAGCCGACGAAACCGTCGAGAGTGGGCGCGTCGGGACGCGGCATCCCGGCCGGCGGCATCATCCCCGCGCGCACCTTCCGGATCACCTTCTCCCACAACTCCGCGGATTTCGGAACGTCCGCGAGATCGACGTGTTCGAGGGTCAGTTCACCTGTGCGCGTCTTGTCGTTGTGACACGTAACGCAATAGGTCTTGACCAGGGCAGCGTGGGACGCCGGCGGCGCTGCTGCCGGGGCAGTCGTGCCCTGTGCCGACCCGGTCGGTCCGGTGAGGAAGAACGCGAGAAGAAAGGCGGCGCCCGCCGCAGAAAGTATGGTCCGCACGTCAGCTCCGGGACGGACATTATCCCACCGAAGCCCCCGTGGTCCGGACCATTCAGCTTGGAGGCAGCGGCCGACGAGGTCGCCGGCTGCGCCTTTGATTTTGACGGCGATCTCGCGCCCTTCCGGGAGGCTTGACGTGCCGTGAGTTAATTGACTAGTTTAATTAAATGATTAATAAACGGGCCGGTCGGCGGGCCGTCGGCAAGCCAACGGCGCCGAAGCGTTCCGGACGACCAGTCACGCACGACGGCGACACGGAACGCCGGATTCTCGATGGCGCTCACGCCGTCTTCATGCGCCACGGCACCGCCGGAGCGCGAATGCAGGAAATCGCCCGCGAGGCCGGCGTCAATTCGGCGTTGCTTCACTACTACTTCCGCAGCAAGGAGCGGCTCGCCGACGCCGTGTTCCAGCGCGCGGCGACGCAACTGCTGCCCAATCTCGTTCGCATCCTGGTGTCCGATGCCGATCTCGAGGTGAAGGTCGCACAGGTCGTCGAGCTGGAGCTGACGCGCCTCTCCGAGACTCCCTATCTGCCCGGGTACGTCATCAGCGAACTCACACATCATCCGCAGCGCATTCAGCAACTCTTTGCCAGTGTGATCGGCATGGCGCCGGCTGACGTCGGCGCCCTCGTGCGAGAACGGCTCAGCGCGCAGATCGACGAGCGCGTTCGCGCCGGGCGCATGCAGCCGATCGCCGCCGAACAGTTCGTCGTCAACCTGCTGGCGCTCTGCATCTTTCCGTTTGCGGCCAGGCCGATGCTGATGGCGCTCCTCGGCCTGGACGAGGCGGGATTCGCGGCATTCATCGATCGGCGCCGGGCGGAACTGGCTCCGTTCTTCCTGAGGGCTCTCGAGCCATGACGACCAGAGCGATGTGGATTGTCCTCGCGGCATTGCTGGCCGCGCCTCGAGGCGCGGCGGCGCAGGCCCCGCTGCCACCCATACCGTCCAGATCGTTCGAGCTGGGCCCTCTGCAGCAGGCCGCCGTCGACACGGACCCGCGGATGCAGCAGCTTCAGTTGCTGCTGGCGCAGTCCGAGCTGAGGCTGCGCAACATCGGCGCGCAACGGCTGCCCACGCTCGTGGTGGACGGACAGGCTCAGTACCAGTCCGACGTCGCCCATCTGGAGAGCGTGATCCCTGGTGTCGACGCGCTGATTCTGCCGCCCAAAGACACCTTCGACACCGGTGTCAACGTCGAGCAGCGGCTTCTCGATCCGTCGCTCGCTGCACAGAGCGCGCTCGAACGTGCGCAGCTTGCCGAAAATCAGGCGCGCGTTCGTTCGACGCTCTTTGCTTTGCGTCAGCAGGTCAACGACGCCTTCTTCACGGCCGCGGGGCTCGAGGCTCGAGCTGGAGCCCTCGAAGCCACGATCGCGGACCTGAACACGCGGCTCACCGAAACGAACGCCCGGGTACGCGAAGGCACCGCGCTTCCCGCTGAATCAGCGGCCATAGAAGCCACCCTGCTGCAGCGACAGCAGGACGCCGACGATCTGTGGTCCAGCCGCCGGGCAGCCCTCGATCGCCTGGAGACGCTGACCGGCCAGAGTGTCGCGAATACGGACTCGCTCAGGCTGCCAGACCTCGCGGCCGCCGTGGCTCGCGCGCGCCAGTCGGCCGTTCCACTTCGCGCGAGGCCCGAGTTCGACCAGTTCGCGCGCACACGCGACAGGATCGCGCGGCAGCAGGAACTGACGACGGCGCAGGAACGGCCGCGGCTCTCCGCGTACGGGCGCGTCGGGTATGGCCAACCGGGGCTGAACTTCATCCAATCCGCGTTTCAGGCGTACGGCCTCGGCGGCGTCCGGCTCCAGTGGAACGCCTGGACATGGGACACCGGCACTCGGGAACGTGAGGCGCTCCGGATCCAGCAGCGCGTCGTCGAGACTGACGAGGCGGCGTTCGCAAAACAACTCGTCACAACCACGCACAGCGATGAGGCCGCCATCGATCGCCTGGAACGAGCCCTCGCAACCGATGAGCGCATCGTCACGCTGAGAGAACAGGTCGAGCGCTCGGCGCAGATTCGACTTCAGGAGGGCGTCGTGACCGCGTCGGAGTATCTCGATCGCAACACCGAACTGTTGCAGGCGCGCTTCGCGCGTGCCGGCCACGAAGTCGAGCTCGCACAGGCGAGCGCGCGTTTCCTGACTACGCTCGGACTGGAGGTGCGGTGATGCGCGCGTCTGCCGCAGGTGTGCTCTGTGTGTCGCTGCTGACAGCCGGGTGCGGCCGAGAGCCGCAGCCTGATGCGTATGGCAACGTCGAAGCCACTGAAGTCGTGGTCTCGTCGGAGGTTGGCGGCCAATTGACGACGTTTGGCGTCGAGGAAGGTCAGTCGCTGACCGCAGGGCAGCAGATCGCGACCATCGATCCGACGCCGCTCACGCTGCAGCGTGACCAGGCGGTGGCCCAGCGCGAGGCCGCTTCGTCACGGGCCGGCGAAATCGTGAGGCAGGTGCAGGTGCTGAACGCGCAGCGCGAGGCCCTGCAGGCCCAGCGCGACGCGGCGGCCGCCCAGCGCAACGTGCTGCAGTCGCAGCAGGAGATCGCCCAGCGCAACCACGAACGGATCCGGCGGCTCTTTGCGCAGCAGGCCGCCACCGCGCAGCAGCTCGACCAGGCGGAGCGCGATGATCGCGTTCTCGCGGCGCAGATCAAGGCGCAGGACGAACAGATCCAGGCTCACGATCGTCAGGTCGCCGCGCAGAGCGCGCAGGTTGCAGCGGCGCAGCAGCAGGAGCGCACCGCGCAGGCGCAGATTGCCGCCGCCGGCGCGCAGGTGGCGCAGCTCGACGATCGGATCCGCCGGGCCGGCGTCACCAACCCCAGCGCCGGTACCGTTCTCGCGACGTACGTGGAAGCAGGGGAGGTGGTCCAGGCCGGGCAGCCGCTGTACCGGATCGCCGACCTCGGAGTCGTGGACGTGCGCGCGTACATCAGCGAGCCGCAGCTGGCTCTCGTGATGGTCGGTCAGCAGGCGCGGGTCAACATCGATGCTGGAGAGTCGCAGCGTCAGACGCTTGTCGGCACCGTGTCATGGGTGTCGCCAAAGGCCGAGTTCACACCAACGCCGATTCAAACGCGCGACGAGCGTGCAGAGCTTGTCTACGCCATCAAGATCCGCGTCTCCAATCCGGCCGGCACGTTGAAGATCGGCATGCCGGTGGACGTCGAGTTCGTCCGATGAGCGCCGCTCGGGAACAGTCGGGGCACGTATCAGGTTTCAACAAGGGGCCGGCGGTCGTCGCCGATTCGGTCGCGAAACGTTTCGGCCACACCGTGGCGCTCGACAACGTGTCGTTCTCGGTCGACGCAGGAGAGCTCTTTGGCTTCATCGGGCCCGACGGTGCAGGAAAGACGACGCTCTTTCGGATTCTGGTCTCGCTCCTGATCCCCGAGTCCGGGCGAGCCGCGGTTCTCGGTCTCGACGTCGTGCGCGACTACCGAACACTTCGGCGGCGCGTGGGATATATGGCCGGGCGTTTCTCGCTCTATCCGGACCTCAGCGTCGAAGAGAACCTGACGTTCTTTGCCGGCGTGTTCGGCACGACCATCGAGCGCGAGTACCAGCAGATCGAACCGATCTACGCGCAGCTCGAGCCGTTCAAGGACCGCCGCGCGGCGGCGCTCTCCGGCGGCATGAAACAGAAGCTCGCGCTCTGCTGCGCGCTCGTGCACCGGCCCGACATCCTGTTTCTCGACGAGCCGACCACCGGCGTGGACGCCGTGTCCAGGCGTGAGTTCTGGGATCTGCTCGCGCGGTTGAAAACCGGCGGCCTGACAACGATTGTCTCGACGCCGTACATGGACGAGGCGACTCGATGCGATCGGGTCGCGCTCATGCATCGCGGCCGCCTGCTGGACGTTGCCACGCCGGTAGCAATCACGGAGGCCTTCGGACGGCCCCTGCTGGCCGTGCGTGTCAGGGACCGTTACCGCGCGCTGCTGGCGCTCCGCACCTACGAGCACACCCACAGCGCGTATCCGTTCGGCGAAGTCATCCACGTTGCTGACAAGCGCGGCGACCTGCCCATCGGCAGGCTTTCAGCGGATCTCGAGAGCTTCCTGACCACGAGCGGGTTTGCGGGGGCCACCGTCGAGCCGGTTACACCGACCGTCGAGGACTGCTTCATCGCGCGTACGGAGGATGCCGCATGAGCGAGGTGGCCATTGCCGTCAGTGAGCTGACGCGCACGTTCGGCGACTTCACGGCGGTCGATCACATCTCATTCGAGGTGACCGCGGGCGAGGTGTTCGGCTTTCTCGGCGCCAATGGTGCCGGGAAGACCACGGCGATCCGCATGCTGATCGGCGTGCTCAGCCCGACAGGCGGATCCGCGCGAGTGGCGGGCGCCGACGTCTACACACAGAGCGAGATCATCAAGCGCAACATCGGTTACATGAGCCAGCGCTTCTCGCTGTACGAGGACCTGACGCCACGCGAGAACATCCGACTCTATGGCGGCATCTACGGGTTAACCCTGGCACAGATTCGCGCGCGCACGGAGCAGATGCTGACGCGGCTCGACCTCGCGCATGCGGCCGATCAGCCCGTGCGCAGCCTTCCGCTCGGCTGGCGGCAGAAGCTCGCATTCTCCGTGGCGCTGGTCCACCAGCCGCGCATCGTGTTTCTCGATGAGCCGACGAGCGGCGTGGACCCGGTCACGCGACGACAGTTCTGGGAGCTGATCTACGAAGCCGCGGCCAACGGGACCACGGTGCTTGTCACGACCCACTACATGGACGAAGCGGAGTACTGCGATCGAATGTCGATCATGGTCGCGGGCCGCATCGCGGCCATTGGCGCGCCAGCGGAGCTGAAGCAGCAGCACGGCGTCGCGTCCATCGATGAACTCTTCGTCCAGCTGGCGCGGCCGCCGCGAACGGATCCGGTCACCCCCGATACACCATGACCGCACTCTGGGGGCTCCTGCGCAAGGAGTTCTTTCACATCCGCCGCGATCGCCGTACCGCCATCGTCGTGATGGCGATTCCGGTCATTCAGGTGCTGATCTTCGGATACGCGATCCGCACGGATGTGAACAACGTCCGCCTGGCGATCGTCGACCCCTCCCCGAATCACGTCACCTTGTCACTGAGGAACCGGTTCGCGGCCAGCGATGTGTTTCAGATCGTCGCCGACGTGCGGCGCGTCGAGGATGTCGACCTGTTGTTTCAGAGCGGCGACGTCCAACAGGCGATCGTTTTCGGCCAGGGCTTTGCCGAGGACGCCGGACGGGGCGAGCCGGCGCAGCTGCTGCTGATCACCGACGCCACTGAACCGAACATCGGCAGCCTGCTTCAGGCCTACGCCGAGGCCGTCCTGCGGCAGTACGTGGCAGAGGAAATGGCGCCCGGCGGCGGTGTGCGCATCGCTCCGGTCGTCCGTCTCCGCTTCAACCCGACCGGCGAGAGCTCGAACCTGTTCGTGCCCGGCCTGATGGCGTTCGTCCTGACGATCATCTCCGCGCTGATGACGGCCATCTCCCTCACGCGCGAGAAAGAAACGGGAACGATGGAGACACTCCTCGTGTCGCCGCTCCGCCCGGTCGAGATCATCGCCGGCAAGGTCTTCCCGTATCTCGTGATCGGCTTTCTCAGCGTGCTGCTCGTGCTCGGTGCCGCCCGGGCCGTCTTTCACGTCCCGCTTCGCGGCAGTGTTCCGCTGCTGCTGTTCGAAAGTGCGCTCTACATCCTCGTGTCGCTCGCCTTCGGCATCCTCATCTCGAGCCGGACGTCGTCGCAGCGGCTGGCGATGATGGCCACGTTCCTGACCACGCTTCTGCCCAACGTCCTGCTCTCGGGATTCATCTTCCCGCTCGAAAGCATGCCGGCGCCGCTCCAGTTGATCTCTTTCGTGATCCCGGGCCGCTGGTTCGTCGTCATTGCCCGCGGAATCATGCTGAAGGGAATCGGTCTCGAGTACCTGTGGCGCGAAACCGCGTATCTGGCAGTGCTCGCCGTGTTCCTGCTCACCGTCAGCGTGCGATCGTTCCGGGAGCGACTGGAGTAGGCATGCGGCGCATCCTCTTTCTCGCCCATGCCGAGGTCCTGCACATCGTCCGCGACCGGATTCTGCTTGCGCAGACGCTGGTCGTGCCGATGGTACAGCTGCTCGTCCTGGCGAATGCGGCCACTTTCGAGATCCGCAACTCGCCAATCCATGTCGTTGATTTCGACCGCTCGTCCTCATCGCGTGGGGTTATCAGCCGGCTGGCCGCCAGCGGACATTTCGATGTCGTGGACGACACGCCGTCGCTCGATCGGGTGAACGAGCGGATGCTCGACGGAACAATCACGATGGCGGTCATCATCCCCGCCGACTTCGAGCGCTCGCTGATCCGTACCCGAGTCGCGTCGGTGGAACTCTCGGTCAACGGTGAGAAAGGATCGGCGGCGGGCATCGTCCAGGCATACGCCACGCGGGTGCTGACCGACTTCGCCGCTTCGCTCACACCACAGCGGCCGATGCCGAGGATCGACGTGCGGACGCGCAGCCGGTACAACCCAACGCTCAATTACAAGTTCTACATGGTGCCGGGAATTCTGGTGGCGCTGATGACCATCATCGGGTCGCTGCTCAGCGCCCAGAACATCGCGCGTGAGAAGGAGCTGGGTACGCTCGAGCAGCTCAACGTGACGCCGATCACGCGCGGACAATTCATCGTCGCGAAGCTGCTCCCGTTCTGGGTGCTCGGGCTGATCGAGCTGTCGCTCGGCCTGCTGATCGCCAGGCTGGTGTTCGGCGTACCGATGGTCGGCAGCCTGCCGCTGCTGTACGCCGTGGCCGCGGTCTACCTGACCGTCGCGGTCGGCGTCGGGCTGTGGGTCTCGTCACTCGTCGATACGCAGCAACAGGCCATGTTCGTGACGTTCTTCATCGTCAACATCTACCTGCTGATGAGCGGGCTGTTCACGCCGGTGGACAGCATGGCCCCGTGGGTCCAGACCGTGACGATGATCAACCCCGTGCGGCACTTCGTGGCGATCGCGCGGGCAATTCTCCTGAAAGGCGCGGGGCCAGCCGAGATCGCACAGCCGTTCCTGATCCTGGCCGTGTCCGCAGTCCTGGTCCTGGCCGTCTCCGTGCGCCAGTATCGAAAACGCGCCGCCTGAAGCCAGTTCCGTATGTGTCCGGGCGGTGTTCTTTGTATTACAAAGTTATTTGCAGTAACATGGCTGAGTGCGGACCGTGCGACGCGTGAAGCTGATCCTTCCCGCGCTGACCGAGGCGACCAGCCCCTACTGGCGGCCAATCAAGTACTCACTGTTTCCGCCCCTCGGGCTCGCGACCCTGGCGGCATACCTCGACCCGGACCTCGCCATCACGATCCAGGACGAGCACGTCGAACCGCTCGACCTCGAGGATCACCCCGATCTCGTCGTCATTCAGGTCTACATCACCAATGCCTACCGGGCCTACCGCATCGCGGATCACTACCGCGCCCGCGGTGCCTACGTGGTGCTCGGGGGATTGCACGTCACGTCGCTTCCGGACGAGGCAGCCCCTCACGCGGACACGATCGTGCTCGGGCCCGGCGAAGACACCTTTCCCCGGTTCCTCGACGACCTGGCGGCTGGCCGGCCGGAGCGGCGGTACGTGTCGGCAATCCGCACGCTCGAGGGCATCCCGCCGATCCGCCGGGATCTGATTCAACGGCACCGCTACCTGGTGCCGAACTCGATCGTAGTGTCGCGCGGCTGCCCGCACCACTGCTCCTTCTGTTACAAGGACGCATTCTTCACAGGCGGCCGCGGCTTCTACACACAGCGGGTGGACGACGCCCTTGCCGAGATCGCGCGGCTGCCAGGTAAGCATCTGTACTTCCTGGACGACCATCTCCTCGGCCACGTGCGTTTCGCGCGCGAGCTGTTTCGCGGCATGCGCGGCATGGGACGGGTCTTTCAGGGCGCGGCCACCGTGGACTCGATCCTTCGTGACGACCTGATCGAGGACGCCGTGGCGGCCGGCCTGCGCAGCCTGTTCGTCGGCTTCGAAAGCCTCTCACCGAGCAGCCTCAAGGACGCCAACAAACGGCAGAATCTCGGACGCGACTACCAGCGCGTGGTCCGCAGGCTCGACGACCTGGGCGTGATGATCAACGGCAGCTTCGTCTTCGGGCTCGACGGAGAACACGGCGACGTCTTCGCGCGTACCGTCGATTGGGCAGTCGAGAGCGGCATCACGACCGCGACCTTCCACATCCTGACGCCGTACCCGGGGACTGCGCTCCATGCGCGCATGGCCGCGGAGCATCGGCTGGTCACCGACAACTGGGATCTCTACGACACGCGTCACGTCGTCTACCAGCCGGCCGGGCTGTCGGCGGAACAGCTGAAAACCGGATACGACTGGTCGTACCAGGCGTTCTATCGCTGGGGCAACATCATGAAGGCCGCGTCGGCGCATCGCACGGTCAGCCATCGAATGCGGCATGCGGTGTACAGCGCCGGCTGGAAGAAGTTCGAGCCAGCCTGGGACTTCGTGATTCGCGTCAAGCAGCTCGCGCAGATGCGGCCGCTCCTCGAATCGATTCTGTCGCCCGCCCGGCAGTCTCCAGCATCAGCGGCGGGTCATCGGGACGCCATCAACTCCCGCCAGTTGGTGACGACAGACAGCGAGGCGCTGTTGACGGTTCGTTCAAGCAGCAACACGCGCCCGTCGAACGTCACGTCGAATGGCGAGCGCGCCACGGGCATGACGGCAATCTCGGAGAACACCTGCGGAGGATCGCTCTGGAATCCAGCGCCAGCCGCACGGATACCGGCCCGCATGATGCTGAGGTCATCCAGCGACACATAGAGCAGCGAGCGGCCGTCTCCACTCCAGCGCGGCCGGCTGCCGCCCTGAGTCGAGACCTGCCAGCGCGGCGCGTTTGCGTCCACAGCGCTCGCAGTTTGGGGGAATGGTGTGACCATGACTTCCGGCCGCCCTGTCTGAGAGGACTCGAACGCCAGCCACTTTCCGTCGGGCGACAGCGCGGGATTGGTTTCCACTGCAATGGTCTGCAGCACCGGAAACGGCTGCCGGTTCCCGTCGAGCGGCATGGCCCACACGTCCTCTGTCGTCGTCGCGCCGATCTGAATGAACACCAGATAGCGGCCATCGCGGCTCCGGCTCGGTGAGAACTTGTCGCCGGGCCCGGTCGTGAGCTGCTCTTCCGGGCGCCCGCTCGTGACGTCCTTTCGAAAGACTTGCCAGACGCCCGTGCGCGGAGAGCTGAAGACCAGTTCGCGCCCGTCGGGCGACCACGACGGCGCGCGATCCGGTTTGGGATCGAACGTCTGACGCGTCTTCACCCGCCGTGCGACGTCCCAGGTCCAGACATCCACGTTGCCGGCAGCGTCGGCAAGCTCCATCGCGGCATGCGCGCCATCGGGCGAGACCCGCACATGGGTATAGAAGTCGTCGATGCCCGTCTCACTCTGCCGCTTGCCGTCGCCGTACACCCAGGTGATTCGCGGCCTGTCGGACGCCTCCGTACGGAATGCGAGCATGTTGCCCCTGGCTGACGACCAGAATGCGGCGTGAAAACCGGGCGGAAACACCGCGACGCTCGGAGCAACCGGCACGGGATCTCCACTGAGCCCGAGCGTGTCCCGGTCGATTCGCCGCGCCAGCAGCGTTCGCTCCTGCAGATACAGCAGATATGCCGATTCACCTGTCTGGTTGGGGACGAAGACAGCCTTGCGCCGCGTCTCGAGCAGACGTGTCTTCTGCTCGGGGTGCGAAAGGGAGCTGACGTACAGACCCACACGTTCAGGCTTTTCACTGCGCACGTGCATCAGGAATCGATCACCGTCAGGCAGAAACTGCGGTGCTCCGTAGCCGGTCTCTCCTGCGTTCCGGTCCACGGGTGCGATGAGCTGCGGCTGCCCGCCGGACGCGCTGACGCGATACATACCCTCTGGCGCGCCGAAGAGGATCACGCCCTCCGCGTTCCACGAGCCGCCGGTCGTCGTGGTATCAGCGTCCGGCGCGTCACTGATGGCAATCGGCGTACTGCCGTTGACCTCAACGCGCTTGAGTTTGCCGACGGCAAAGAAGCCGATGGACGTGCCGTCGGAAGACCAGAACGGAAAGTCGGCACCGTCGGTCCCGGCGATTCTTCTTGCGTTCAGCGAGTTCAGCGGCCGCAGCCAGAGCGCTGGAGCCTCTTTTGCGCTGGCAACACGAAACACGATGTATCGGCCGTCCGGTGAGACGGCCGTTGCGGTGTACGTGTAGTTGAACGCCGTCCCGTTCGGCGCATCCAGATAGAAGGTGGCAACATCCGCGGCGGACGCGGCAGGCCGGAAGGCCCACCAGGCAACCGCTGCTGTGATCGATGCGGCCCCGACTATCGCGGCCACGTGCATCCACGACCAGGTTCGCGACACACGTGCCGGTACCGAAACCGTCGCCGGCTCATCCACGATGGCCAGCGCGTCGCCGATGTGCCGCAAACGCTCCCGGGGATCGCGAACGAGGCAAAGCCGAATCAGACGCCGCAGCGAAGGCGGGACACCGGTCAGATCCAGTTCACGAGTGAGAACCGCTGCGATGGTGTCGGAGATCGTTTCCCCGTCGAACAGCTTCCGGCCGGTCACCATCTCCGCGAGGACGACGCCAAAGGCCCAGATGTCGCTGCGGTGATCCGCCCCCTTGCCTCGCGCCTGCTCGGGCGACATGTAGGCCGCGGTCCCGAGAATCATTCCGGCGCTCGTCATGTGTGCCGGCGAGGCGACCGTCGGCGACAGCGACAGCGCGACGGTCGACCCGTCGCTGGCAACTACATCGTCGGGGGCTTTCGCCAACCCGAAATCCAGTAGTTTCACCGTGCCGTCGGGCCGGATCTTGATGTTCGCGGGTTTGAGATCGCGATGCACAATGCCGCGCTCGTGGGCTGCTTCGAGCGCCGAGGCGACGTGTTTCGCGATGTGCAGCGCTTCGTCGAGAGACAGTGGCCCACTCGCCATGCGCTCGGCAAGCGTCGAACCCTCGACGAGCTCCATGACGAGCGCCGAGATGCCGTCGGTGCGCTCGAGGCCGTAAATCGCCGCGATGTTGGGATGGTTCAGCGACGCAAGGACTTCGGCTTCGCGCTGAAACCTGGCGAGCCGCTCGGCGTCGGACGCCAGTGCGTTCGGCAGGACCTTGATCGCGACCTGCCGCTTCAGATTGGTATCGACCGCACGGTATACCTCGCCCATGCCGCCGGCGCCGAGCGAGCCGACGACTTCGAACGGCCCGAGGCGGGTGCCCGCATCCATCGCTCGCGTATGTTACGACTAAGCGGGCGCCGCGCCCTGGGTGTTCACGTACACCGCATACAGCGACTGCCCCGCCGCCATGAACAGGCGATTGCGCTTCGGCCCGCCAAACGTGATGTTCGCGCAGACCTCCGGCAGGCGAATGCGGCCGATCAACCGGCCATCGGGCGCGTGCACGGTGACGCCGCTGTAGCCAACGTTGCTGCCGGCGTTGCTGCTGCACCACAGGTTGCCGGCCACGTCGGTGCGGATCCCGTCGGGGCCGCATCGAATGCCGTCCACGGTGAAGTTGCCGAACGGCGCCACGTTCGCCAGCGTGTTGTTCGTCGTGATGTCGCCAGAGACGACACCGCCGCGCGCCACGATGTACAGCTTCTTGTAGTCGGGAGAGAACGTGATGCCGTTGGGCGCCGAACCGAGCGCGTCCTGATCGATCACCAGCGCGACGCGGCCGCTTGCATCCACGCGATAAACGTTGAACGGCAGCTCGCGCTTGAGATCGCCGGCGCCCGCGCGTTGTCCGGCGCGCGCGTTGAGGCGGCCCTGCTGGTTGCTCGGCCCGCCCGGCGCGTCAACGACGCCTTCGTACAGCGATCCGCCAAACGGCGGATCGGTAAACCAGACGCTGCCGTCGCGATGAACGGCGACGTCGTTGGGCGAGTTGAGCCGCTTCCCGTTATACGAGTCGGCAATGACGGTGACCGAGCCGTCGTGCTCGTAACGCACGACACGGCGCTCACCATGCTCGCAGGAGATCTGGCGGCCTTCGAAGTCGAACGTGTTGCCGTTGCTGTTGCCCGACGGACTCCGGAACACCGTCACGCGGCCATCGTCATCGAGATAGCGCAGCTGGCGGTTGTTGGGAATGTCGCTCCACACCAGATAGCGGCCCTGACCGCACCACGCCGGCCCCTCCATCCATAACCCGCCGGTCCAGAGGCGCTGGATCGGCGTGTTGCCGAGACGCAGCGCGTTGAACGCCGGATCGACCGTGACGAGATCGGGATCGGGATAGGTGACAGGCGACGCGCCGGGCGAGAAGTCGCGCGGCGGATTCGAAACCACGGACGGCGGGCTGCTGCGCGCCGGCGGCGGAGTCGTCTGGGGCGGCGCCTGGGCGAGCGCAAAGCGAGGGGAAACGGCCGCCAGTCCCGCAGCCGCCCCGATCTTCAGCGTCAGTTCACGGCGAGTCATTCGCATGGCGCGCGTATGTTACTGCGTCGTCCAGAGAGTACAGCTCGACACGCATGTGACACCGCGGGATCGCGAAACGGGGGCGACTTTCCCGGCGCCGATGCTGGCACTTCATTTGCCGGATTCACATTGCCAGCCACCTGCGACAGAGGACACGTCCATGTCGCGCACACGCACGACTTTCTCCATCGCTGTCACGGCTTTGGTCGCGGCAGCGCTCGTCGGGCCATCGACGGCGTCGGCGCAGGATCGCACCGCCTCCGTCGTCGGCTTCGGCGGGATGGGGGTGAACACCTTCTCGACCACGCAGCTCGATTTTGGCGCGAACGTCGGCATGGAACTGACGCCGAGCGTTCAGGTGATCGGCGAGTTCGGACGCATCGGCGACACGCTGCCGACGCTCTCGGCGGGACTCCTGGACCTGACGTCGTACAACGTTCGCGTGTCGGCTCTGTACGGAGAAGGCGGGCTTCGCCTGCTGGCCGCACCCGACAGCGCCGTGAATCCGTACGTCGAGGCCACCGCCGGTATCGCGCGGCTGACGCCGCACGTCTCAGGCTTCGGCTCAGCGGACGTGCTCACCGCCGCCGGGCTCCAGTTTCTCCGCGGCACCGACCCGCTGATCGGGTTCGGCGGCGGAATCCTGCTCCGCGGCGGGCCGTTGGTTGCGGATGTCGGCTACCGCTACAAGCAGGTCGTCGGGGCCGACTCCCTCGCCAGCCTGCTGAGCGCGGGCCAGCCGCTTCGGTCACATCAAGTTCGATTCGGAATCGGTGTCCGTTTCTAAGAACAGGGAGCCGTCCCGAATGACCCTGACCGAAGAATTCACCGAGATTGCCAATCGGCTCCGCCCGGCGTTCGACAACGTCCTCCAGGAAGGCACGAGCGAGTGGGGATTCGTCGTGGTGAAGGATGCGCGACGCATGGTCGAGATCTTCAAGACGCCCGATGGGAAGTGGCACATGGACTTCTGGCAACTGGGCTTCAAGGCACACCACCACCCGGCCTGGGAGACCACAGTGGACACCATGGACGACGTGGTTTCAGCTGTGACGGAGTGGCTCAAACGGGCATAGATGGGCTGATCCTTTCACCGGCTTCCCCTGATCCTGAGCGGCCCGTACGACGCTAAAATGCGCCGATGCAGCCGCTCAGGCACTTCCTCATCGCTGCCTCGGTCCTCGGTTGTTTGGTGCCGGCGCCGGCACGCGCTGCCGGGGCCGCTCCGCTCGTTGACGCTGCCGAACGGGGCAGCCTCACCGAGGTTCGCGCGCTCCTCAAGCAGGGCACGGACGTCAACACCGCGCGTGTGGACGGGGTCACTCCGCTGCACGCGGCGGTTTACGCCGACCGCCTCGAGGTCACGGCCGCGCTCCTGACGGCCGGCGCAAAGGCGACGGCGGCCGATCGCTACGGCGTCACCCCTCTGTATCTCGCCGCCGTCAACGGCAACGCCGACATCATCCGGCGGCTGCTCGATGCGGGCGCCGATCCCAACGGAGTCGATGCGGGCGGCGAAACGGTCCTGATGACGGCGGCGCGCAGCGGGCGTCCGGCGGCAGTGCGCGCGCTCATCGAACGAGGCGCGCGCGTGGACGCGCGCGAGCCGGAGTTTCAGCAGACGGCGTTGATGATCGCGGCGCGCGAAGATCGCGGCGAAGCGGTCGGCGTCCTGCTCGCGGCCGGAGCGTCGCCGAACGTTCAGACCCGCAAAGGACCGACTCCGGCATTCGTTCCGCCGTGCAAGGGCACGGGCTGCGGGTCGGAAGGCGTCGGCATCAATCGCGGCGGCCTTCCCGATCGCGGACGCCGCGCCGAAGCCAAAGGCGGCATGACCCCGCTGTTGTACGCGGCGCGCGACGGACGGCTGGACACGGCGCGTCGTCTCCTCGAGGCGGGCGCGGACATCGAGCTCCCGGAAGCGAACGGCATTCGTCCGTTGCTGATGGCCGCGCTCAACAACCAGCTCGATGTCGCGCGCCTGCTCGTCTCGAAGGGCGCGAGCATCAACGGCGACGACTTCTGGGGACGTACACCGCTCTGGGCCGCTGTCGAGTACCGCAATCTCGACATGAACAACGTCGAGCAGGACGACCCGAAAGACAACGGCGTCGATCGCGCACCGGTCCTCGAGTTCATCAAGGAGCTGATTGCCGCCGGCGCCAACGTCAACGCCCGCACCCGCGAGCTGCCGCCGGCCCGCCGCTGGCTCTACTCGCTCAACGACGTGTCGTGGGTCGACTTCACCGGACAGACGCCGTTCCTCCGCGCGGCGCTTTCGGGCGACACGACGACGATGAAGCTGCTGGTGCAGCATGGGGCGGACCCCAATCTGCCGACGCTGGCCGGCACGACGCCGCTGATGGCTGCCGCCGGCGTGAATTGGACGGTGCAGCAGACCTACACGGAGTCGCCGCAGGCGCGCATCGACGCCGTCAACCTGTGCCTCGAGCTAGGCGCTGAGGTGAACGCCGCGAATTCGATGGGGCTGACGGCGCTCCTCGGCGCAGCGAATCGCGGCTCCAACGAGATCATCGAGATCCTCGTGAAGCGCGGCGCGCGGCTCGACATCAAGGACAAGGAAGGACGGACCCCACTGCGCTGGGCGGAAGGCGTGTTTCTCGCCTCCGTTGGCGCCGAGAGCAAGCCGGCCACGATCGCGCTGCTCGAACGTCTCCTGGCTGAGAAGAATCAACTCCCAACGCCCAATTCCCAACTTCCAAAATGAAACCGGTAGCTCTCGCGACGTTTCTGCTGCTCGCAGTCGCGCTTGTCCGCGTGGACACTCAGACGGCGCAGTCTCCCGCGCCGCGTGCGGCGACCAGTGAGAAAGCAGTCATCGACCGCTACTGTGCGACGTGCCACAACCAGCGCATGCGCGCCGGCAATCTCGCACTGGACAGCCTCGACGTGAGCGCGGCGGGACGCGATCCGCAGACGTGGGAGAAAGTCGTGCGCAAGGTGCGCACCGGCATGATGCCGCCAAGCGGCGTCGCGCGGCCCGATCGCGCGACGCTCGACGGCTTCGCCGCCTCGATCGAGACGGCGATCGACCGCGCGACCGCGAGCGCACCCAACCCTGGTGCGCCGGCGCTTCATCGTCTGAACCGCGCGGAGTACGGCAACGCCGTACGCGATCTGCTCGACCTGCCGATTGACGCCGCCAGGCTGCTGCCCGCGGACGACTCGAGCGGCGAAGGGTTCGACAACATGGCGAGCACGCTGAGCGTCTCGCCGGCGCTGATGCAGGCGTACGTGACGGCCGCGGCAAGGATCAGCCGCCTCGCGATCGGCGATCCGACGATCAGCGCCGAGCTCACGACCTACACTCCGCCGCGTGGCCTGGCTCAGACGTCGCACCGCGAAGGGATGCCCCTGGGCACGCGTGGCGGCCTGGTCGTGCAGCATGTCTTTCCGCTCGACGCCGAGTACGAATTCAGAATCGGCCGTGCGGGCGGCGGGCTCTTCGGACTCTCGCCAGTCGGCGGCGGCGACCCGGTCGAAGTCACCCTTAACGGCGAACGCCTCCGCGTTCTCGAAGGAAACGCACGCGGCGCGCTCCGCCTGAAGATTCCCGCCGGCCCACAGACGATCGGCGTCGCCGTCGTTCGCCGGTCGAATCCGCGCGGCGTGGACGACATGTACGCCGAGCTTGCCGGCACAGCGGGCGTGAACAGTCTGGGGATCAACGGGCCGTTCAATCCGACCGGACCGGGCGACACGGCAACCCGTCGAAAGATCCTGGTGTGTCGACCACAGGCGGCAGCAGATGAGCCCGCCTGCGCTCGTCGAGTGCTTGCCGCGTTAGCAACACGGGCGTTCCGCCGGCCGATCGCGGAGAAGGACCCGGCGATCGACACGCTGATGGGATTCTTCGAATCTGGCCGTAAGCTGCGTGGCTTCGAAACCGGCATCCAGTACGCGCTGGCCCGGGTGCTGGTCGACCCACAGTTCATCTTCCGCTTCGAACACGTGCCCGCCTCCGCCAAGGCTCCGGCGGGGCAAGCCCGGAGCGTCTACCGCATCAGCGGCCTCGAGCTCGCCTCGCGGCTCTCTTTCTTTCTCTGGAGCAGCATCCCGGACGACGAGCTCCTTCGCGTCGCGGCTTCGGGCAAGCTCGACGACCCGGCCGTGCTCGAACAGCAGGCGCGCCGGATGCTTGCCGACAAACGGGCCGACGCGCTGATCGACAACCTCGCCGGCCAGTGGCTGCTGCTGCGACAGCTTGACGACGTGAGACCCGGCACGAAGGAGTTCGACGGCGCGCTGCGCTACGCCTTCCATCGCGAGACCGAGCTGCTCTTCGAAACGATCGTGCGAGAGGACCGCAGCATCCTCGACCTGATCGACGCCGACTACACGTTCGTCGACGAACGGCTCGCACGCCACTACGGGATCCCCGACGTTCGCGGCAGCCTCTTCCGTCGCGTGACGCTGACCGACCCCGCACGGCGCGGGCTGCTTGGCCACGGCAGTTTCCTCACCGCGACGTCCGCGGCCAACCGTACATCGCCGGTCAAGCGCGGCAAGTGGGTGCTCGAGAACCTGCTGGGTGCCCCGGTGCCGCTGCCACCGCCTGGGGTGGAGACGAACCTGACCGAGACGACAACCGGCGCGGCGCCCACGTCGGTGCGGCAGCGGCTGGAGCGGCACCGCGCGAGCCCCAACTGCGCGTCGTGTCACGCGGTGATGGACCCGGTCGGGTTCTCGCTCGAACCGTTCGATTTGATCGGCAAGTGGCGCGAGTCCGACGGCGGCGTCCCGGTGAACGCCGCGGGCCGTCTGGCAGATGGAACCGCGCTCGACGGCCCGGCGAGCCTGCGAAAAGCCCTGCTGGACCGCCGGGACGCGGTTGCGGCGACCGCCACGGAAAAGCTGCTAACCTACGCCCTGGGCCGGCGCGTTGAGTATTTCGACATGCCAGCCGTGCGCGCGGTCGTTCGCGACGCGGGCCGCACGAACTACCGCTTCTCGTCGCTCGTCGCCGGCATCGTCAAGAGCGTGCCGTTCCAGATGAAGCGCTACGAGGGAGAGCCGTGATGTTCATTACGAAAAAGCATCTTTCGCGGCGGACCTTCCTGCACGGCGCCGGCGTCACCCTGGCGCTGCCGCTCCTCGAGTCGATGGTGCCCGCGGGCACCGCGCTCGCGCAGACCGCGGCCAATCCGAGGACCCGGCTGTGCGGCATCTACATCCCGCACGGCGCGACGATGGACAAGTGGACGCCGGCGGACGTTGGGACCGGGTTCCAGTTCTCGGAGATCCTGCAGCCGCTCGAGCCGTTCAGAAACTACGTCAACGTGATCAGCGACCTCGCCCACGCGCCGGTGGCGCCGTGGACCGGCGAGGACACCGGCGGCGCTGAAAACCACGTCAGGGCGGCGGCCGTGTTCCTGAGCGGCGCGCATCCGGTGAAGAAGAACGAGGCGTTCGCCGGCGCCAGCATCGATCAGATCGCGGCGCAGCACGTTGGACAGGACACACCGCTCCCGTCGATCGAGCTGTCAATGGAGCCGGTCAACCTCACCTGCGGCGACGCGGGATTCACCTGTGCCTATCGCAACACGCTGTCATGGAAGACGGCGACTGTCCCGCTGCCGATGGAGAACAATCCGCAGCTTGTCTTCGAGCGGCTGTTCGGCGACGGCAGCACCGATGCGCAGCGCCAGGAACGGCGCAGCCAGGCGCGCAGCCTGCTCGACTCGATCCGCGATCAGGTACCCTCGCTCGAAAAGAACCTCCCGGCAGGCGATCGCCGGCGGCTGCGCGAGTATCTCGACGAGGTCCGCGAGATCGAGCGGCGCGTAAAGCTGTTCGACGACACGCTGTCGCGCAATCTCGATCTGCCGGATGCGCCCACAGGGGTCCCGACCGAGTTCGAAGCGCACATCAAGCTGATGTTCGACCTGCAGGTGCTTGCCTACAAGACGCAGATCACCCGCATCTCGACGCTGATGCTGGCACGGGAGAACAGCGGCGCCACCTATCCCGCGACCGGCATACGCGAGGGCTTCCACAACGCGTCGCATCACTCGAACGATCGCAAGAACATGGATCAGTTCGCGGTAATCAACCGCTATCACATCAAGATGCTGGGCTACTTCCTCGAACGGCTGCAGGCGACGCCGGACGGCGACGGCAGCCTGCTCGACCACTCGATGGTGCTGTACGGCAGCAGCCTGAGCGACGGCAACGAGCACAACTTCGACCCGCTGCCGGTCGTGCTCGTGGGCGGCGGGTCTGGACGGCTGAAGGGCAATCGACACCTGCGGCATGCGCCGCACACGCCGATGTCGAACCTGCTGCTCGCAGTTCTCCACAAGGTGGGAGCCCAGGTCGACAAGATCGGCGATAGCACCGAACCGCTCGCCATCTGACGGGCGAAGCTCGCTGAGGCCGTATAATCCGCGCCTCTCGTCATGAAGCCTGCGGCAGCTCCGGTTCGCGACGTCACCGTCGGCGCCCTGTTGTCACACCTGGCCAAGACGCTGCCGGACCTTGAGGCACTCGTCTACAGCCACGCTGGCAAACGCTGGACGTTCCGTGCGCTCGACGCGGAAGCGCGGCTCGTCGCGCGCGGCCTGGTCGGGCTCGGGGTGAAGCCGCACGACCGCGTCGCCGTCTGGGCGACGAACGTACCCGAGTGGATCATCCTGCAGTTCGCGCTGGCCAAGATCGGCGCGATCCTCGTCACCGTCAACACGGCATTGCGCGCGCAGGAGATCGAGTACCTACTTCGGCAGAGCGAGACGTCAACGCTCGTCACGATACGGGGGTTTCGAACCGTCGACTATCTGGCTGAGCTCCGGTTGATTGGCGCCATTGGCGACACCTCCAGTCGCAACGAGCGGCTCCCCCACCTCCAGCGAGTGCTGTTCATAGGCGACGGGTGTCCTGACGGCCTGACACCGTACGAGACGCTTCGCGCTGCCGCGCGCGACGTATCCGACGGGGAGGTAGAGGCGCTCGAGGCGGCCGTGAGCCTCGACGACGTGATCAACATCCAGTACACGTCCGGCACCATGGGGTTCCCCAAGGGCGTCATGCTGTCGAGCCGCAATATCGTCAACAACGGCTACTGGCTGGGACAGGGGCTCGGGCTGTCGAGCGACGATCGCCTCTGCCTGTGCGTCCCGTTGTTTCATTGCTTCGGGTGTGTCATCGGCGTGCTCGGGGCCTACACGCATGGCGCGTGTCTCTGCGCGCTGGAAACGTTCGACGCGCGGCGGGTCCTCGAAACAGTTGAGCGTGAACGATGCACCACGCTCTACGGCGTCCCGACCATGTTCGTCGCAGAGCTCGAGGATCCGGAGTTCGAGCGATTCGATCTGAGCACCCTGCGCACAGGCATCATGGCCGGCGCGCTCTGCCCCGAAACACTGATGCGCAAGGTCATCGATCGGATGCACCTCCCGGAGATGACGATCGCGTATGGGCTGACCGAAACATCGCCGGGCCTCACTCAGACACCGCGCGACGCCAGCATCGAGGCGCGAACGCAGACCGTCGGCCAGATCCTTCCTGAAGTGGAACTGCGCATCGTCGATCCCGGAACCGGCGAGGACGTCGCGCCGGGCGCGAACGGCGAGCTCTGGACCCGCGGCTACATGGTCATGAAGGGCTACTACAACATGCCCGAGCAGACCGCGGCCGCCATCACGCCGGACGGCTGGCTGCGGACCGGCGATCAGGCCTGCATCGGCGCCGATGGGAACGTCCGCATCACGGGCCGAATCAAGGATCTGATCATTCGCGGGGGCGAGAACATCGCTCCGAAGGAAGTGGAGGATGTCCTGCGGCTGCATCCCGCGGTGCTCGATGTCTCGGTCTACGGAATCCACAGCGAATTCTTCGGCGAAGAAGTCGCTGCGGCGATCCGGACGAAGCCCGGTGTCGCGACCGATGCCGTGGCGCTGATCGAGTTCTGCGAGCGCCAGCTCGCGAAATTCAAGGTGCCGCGGCACGTACGCTTCGTGGAGAGCTTCCCGATGACCGCCTCCGGCAAGATCCAGAAGTTCCGTCTGCGCGAGCTGCACGAAGGCGCGTCTCCTTTGCACCTATAATTCGCCGACTCCTCCATGCCCCTGACCGCCGACTGGTTCAGCGAGTTGCGGCGCTCGGCTGCGGCCGCGAAGTAATCTCAGGATCCGTGTCGAACCATCCCTATTCGCAGCTTTTTGATCTGAGCCCGTTCCCGGCGGTGGTCAGCCGCCTCGACGACTATCGTGTGCTCGCCGTCAATCTCAGCGCGGCCGAGCTGGTCGGCGTGTCGCCCGCGGACGTCATCGGCCAGCCAGTCAGCGGCTACTACGTCGATCCGGCGCAGCGGCTCGAACTGATCGAGCGAGTGCGGCGCGACGGCAGGGCGGACAACGTCCGGTTGCACATCAGGCGAGCCAAAGGCGAGCCGCTGTGGGTGCTGGCTGCGATCCGCGTGATCGACTGGAACGGCGTGCCCGCGGCGGTCACCGTGTTCCACGACATCAGCGAACAGCTGGCGGCGGAATCGTCGCTCCGGGCGAGCGAACGGCGCCTGGCGGCGCAGAGCGATGCGTTGACGGATCTCACGACACGCTATACCAGCCCGGGTGAGGGCTTCGACGCGCGGTTGCGGGGCATCCTGCCGCTGGCGGCTGGCGCGCTGCGGGTGGAGCGGCTGAGCCTGTGGCGATTCGCAGACCAGGGTTCGACGATCCGGTGCGACGGGCTCTATCGCGCGAGCACCAACAGCCACGACTCCGGGAGCGTTCTGCACCGGCTCGACGCGCCAGCCTACTTCGCCGCTATCGAACGCGAACGGGTCGTGGAGGCGCACGACGCACAGAACGATCCGCGAACGTCCGGGTTTACCGCCGGCTACCTGATCCCGAACCGTATCGGCGCGATGCTCGACGTGCCGCTCCAGCACGACAACGCCACCATCGGGGTCTTGTGCGCCGAGCATGTCGGCGGCCCACGCGCCTGGACGATCGACGAGCAGAACTTCGCCGTGGCGGTCAGCAACCTGATCGTCGTGGCGCTCGTGGAAGAGGAGCGCCGTCACGCGCTCGCGCGTCTGGCCGAGAGCGAAGCGCGCGCACGGTTGATCGTCGACACGGCGCACGATGCCTTCATCGGGATCGATTCGGACGGCAGGGTCGTCGCGTGGAACGCGCAGGCTGAGGCGACCTTCGGCTGGGCGAGCGGAGAGGTCGTCGGCCGCAGCCTGGCCGAGACGATCGTGCCGCCGGCCTTCCGGGATGCGCATAACGCCGGCATGCGCCGTTTCCACGAAACGGGCGAGGCGCCAGTCGTCAACCAGCGCCTCGAACTGACCGCGCTGCATCGATCCGGGCGCGAGTTTCCGATCGAGCTCACGATTACGTCGCCGATCAGCGTCGAAGATGGCTATTTCTTTGCGGCGTTTCTGAGGGACATTTCCGACCGGCGCGAACGAGATGAGGAGCTGCGCACTGCCCGTGATACCGCGGAAGCGGCAACCCGCGCGAAGAGCGAGTTTCTGGCGAACATGAGCCACGAGCTGAGAACGCCGTTGAACGGCGTGCTCGGCTACGCCCAGCTCCTGCAGCGCGATCGGACGATGAACGCGGCGCAACGGGAAGCCCTGGACGCCATCGGCCGATGCGGGTCGCAACTGCTGGACCTGATCAACGACGTCCTCGACCTGTCGAAGATCGAGGCCGGTCGTCTCGACATCGACGAGGGACCGACCGATCTCACGCAGCTGCTGACCGACCTGAGGTACGTGGTTGCCGAAACCGCGGCGCACAAAGGCCTGACACTGACGATGACGCTGGATGCAGATGTCCCCCGTGCGGTCATCGTCGACGGACGGCATCTTCGCCAGGTGCTCCTGAATCTCCTCGGCAATGCCGTCAAGTTCACGAGGGCGGGCGACGTGCGCCTGCGCGTCGGTGCCGCCGGCGGACGCCTGGTGTTCGAGGTCGTCGACACCGGCCCGGGCATCGAGCCCGAGGCGATTACGGAGATCTTCGCGGCATTCTCGCAAACAAAAACCGGCGCCGAGGCGGGCGGCACGGGGCTCGGGCTGACCATCTCAGATCACCTCATCACGAAGATGGGCGGAGCGCTGAAGGTCGAGAGCGCGCTCGGCAGCGGCAGCCGCTTTTCGTTCAGCCTGCCGCTCGTCGAGACGCGAATCGACACCGCGGGTCAAAGCACCGACCCTGCCCTGCCGGCGCTCGATGCCCGGCTCGCACCAGGCCAGATGCTGACCGCGCTGGTCGTGGACGACAGCGCGGCGAACAGGCGGATTCTCGCGAGCCTCCTCGAGAGCGCGGGCGCGCAGGTCACCGCCGCAACGGGCGGGCTCGAGGCCATCGAGCTGGCACGCACGCATCAGCCGCAGATCATCTTCATGGACCTGAAGATGCCGGATGTCGACGGGCTCGAGGCCACGCGACGGCTGGCGCAGGATCCCGCGACGTCGGCAATCCCAGTGGTTGCCGTCACGGCCAGCGCTCTGGGGGACGCGCGTGCGAAGGCCCGCGCCGCGGGCTGTATCGACTATCTGTCAAAGCCCATTCGCGCCCAGGAGCTGTTCGGCGTGCTCAGAACGCACCTTGGCGCGCGATTCGTCGGCGGCACCGATCTGCCGGCCGCCGATACACCCGGCCTTGCCGTCGTCCGCCGGCTGGACGTCGCCGCGACGCTGCGGAACGCCGTCGCCGTCGGCGATGTCACCGAGATTCATGCCCTGGCTGAATCGCTGATGCGCGGTGGTCCCGCGGAGTCGGCACTGGGTGAGCGCATCAACAGGCTGGTCGTTGAATTCGACTTCGCAGGGCTCGCACAGCTTGGTGATTCGCTCGCCGGATCAGGTCAGCCGTGAACACCGCCCGCGCGGATGATCCGCAGATCCTGCTGGTCGACGACAACCCCACGAACCTGCAAGTGCTCTATCAGACGCTTGCGGGCGGCGGCTACCGTCTGCTGGCGGCACGAAGCGGAAAAGACGCCATCACGATCGCCCAACGCGTCGTTCCGGATCTGATTCTTCTCGACGTCATGATGCCGGGAATGGATGGGTTCGAAACGTGTGCGCACCTGAAGGCCGATCCGCGCACGCGCGATTCGGCCATCGTCTTTCTCTCGGCGCTGACCGCCGCGGACGACAAGGTGCGTGGCCTCGAGCTCGGCGCGGTCGATTTCGTGAACAAGCCGTTCCAGGCGGAGGAAGTGCTGGCGCGCGTCAGGACACACCTGACGATCCGCACGCTGCAGAAAGAGCTGCGGCGGCGCAACGAAGAACTCGAGCTCGAGCTGCTCGTCGCGCAGGAGCTGCTGCGTGAGGCGCGCGACCGGACTGAGGGTGTGCTGGCCGGCGACAGCCCCGTCGCCGCCCGCCTTCGCCGAGACATCGACGAGGCAGCAGCGAGCGACGAGCCGCTCCTCATCAGCGGCCCGACGGGCAGCGATCATGAAGCGGTGGCGCGAGCCGTTCACCACCAGTCCGCCCGCGGGTCGCGCGCGATGATCAGCGCGAATTGCCTCGCCGTGGTCCCCGACGCGTCGCCTTCCTCGCGCGTCACAGGCTCGGGATCCGACATCTTCGAAAAGCTCCGCCTGGCCCACTCGGGCACCTTGTACCTGGATGGCGTTCAGCATCTCCCGCATGATGTGCAACAGACGCTCGCCGCGCGTCTCGCGCCGGCCGACGGACCGCGTGGAGACGACGCGCTCGACGTGCGTGTGATCGTGGCAACGACGCGGGACGTGGATGAGGAAGTGGCCGCCGGGCGACTGGCGCCCGCTCTCCGCCGCGCCTTCCGCCGGACGATTGACCTGCCGCCGCTGCGCACCAGGCTCGAGGACCTGCCCGCCGTTGCGCCACTCATTCTCCGACGCCAGGCCGAACAGGCGGGACGCACGGTTCCGATCATCTCGGACGAATCGCTGCAGCGCATGCAGCGCTACCGCTGGCCCGGCAATCTGCGGGAGCTGCGCAATGTGATCGGCTCAGCGCTGGCCGTGAGCGCCGGTCCGGTTCTGGAGATCGGCGAGCACCTGCTGAACAACGAAGTGCGCGTCGGCAGCTACAACCTGATCGAGCGCATCGGCGCCGGGGGCATGGGTGAAGTCTGGCTCGCGCGGCACCAGCTGCTGGCGCGGCCGGCAGCCGTCAAGATCGTCCACGAAGCGGCGCTCGGCGTCGCCGAGAGCCCCTCGGCAGCGCGGCAGCGGTTCGCCCGCGAAGCCCATGTGACGGCCGAGCTGCAGTCGCCGCACACGGTGCAGCTGTACGACTTCGGCATCACCGATGCCGGCAGCTTCTACTACGTCATGGAGCGCCTGCGCGGCATCGATTTGCAGCGCATGGTGGAAAGCCATGGCCCGCTCCCGGCGGAGCGCGTGGTCTTTCTGTTGAAGCAGGCGTGTCTATCGCTCGCGGAAGCCCATTCACTGGGGCTCGTCCACCGCGACATCAAGCCTGGCAACCTGTTCGTCTGCCGGCTCGGCCAGCAGTTCGACTTCCTGAAGGTGCTCGATTTCGGCGTCGTATCGCGGCGAGGGCGCGGCGCGCGGGCGCCGCTCACCGAAGCCGGCCTCCTGCTGGGCACACCTGCCTATCTGGCGCCGGAGCTCGTGGGCCAGGACGCCTTCGATGCCCGGGTGGACATCTACTCGCTCGGCTGCGTCGCCTACTGGCTGCTGACCGGGCGGCCGCCCTTTGAGGGCGGCGACGCGATGTCAGTGCTGATGCAGCACTCGAGTGCAACGCCGCTCGCGCCGTCAGAGCTGGCGGAGAAGCCGGTTCCGAAAGATCTCGACGCCCTGGTTGTCGCCTGCCTCGGCAAGGACCCTCGAGAGCGGCCCGCGGACGCGGAGCAGCTCGCCGCCCGCCTCGACAGCCTGTCGGTGGCCGGCTGGTGGACGCAGCAGAAGGCGCGTGCCTGGTGGGCGCTGCACGTGCCCGAGCTCCTTGATCCGGCATGACGCGCGAGCTCGAGCCGCCTCTCTCGTACACACTCACCCGCCGGCGGCTTCTCCAGGCGGGCGGCCTTCTGCTGGTCTCGCCGTTTCTCGCCCTGCGGGAAGCCAGCGCGGGCGCACCGGCGCCTCGCCTCACGAGGTTCGAGCTGATCCCGATACGCGCGACCTCGCGGACGGTCTGGCTCGTCGTTCGTCTTCACACCGACGCCGGCCTCACGGGACTCGGCGAGGCATCCGACGCGTTCGGTTTTGCCAACACGACAGCAGCAAACGCCGACACGATGCGCGCACGGCTGCAGACATTCTTCGAGCTCGTCCGCGGCGGCTCGCCGCTTGACGTCGAACGCTATCGTCAGCGCGGAATCCCGATGGTGAAAGGCGATCTCGTCTCGGCAACAGCCTTCTCCGCCATCGAACAGGCGATGTGGGATCTCGCCGGCAAGGCGCTCAATGTGCCGACGCATGTGCTGTTCGGCGGCAAGGTGCGCGCCGTGCTGCCCGTGTACGCCAACATCAACCGCGCCACGAATCCGAGGACGCCGGAGGGATTCGCGGGCGCCGCGCGGCGCGCGGTGAAGGACGGCTTCCGTTCCATCAAGGCCGCTCCCTGGGACGGTTTTCCGGCTACGGGGTCACCGGCGAAGGTCATCGACGCGGCGGTTGACGCTGGAATCGCCGCGGTCGTGGCGATGCGTGAGGCAGCCGGAACGGACATCGACATCATGGTGGACTGCCACAGCTTCTTCGATGTCGAACGCGCAGTCGCTGTCGCCCGTCGTCTCGAACCGCAGCGCCTGCGATGGTACGAAGAACCGGTCGCGCCGGAGCGCGTGGACGAGACGGTCGCCATCAAGGGGCGGATCCAGCAGCCGATGGCCGGCGGAGAGGTGCTCTTCGGCGTCGCCGGCTTCGCGCCGCTCTATCAGCGTCGCGCCGTTGACGTCATCATGCCGGACGTGAAGCACTGCGGCGGACTGCTCGAGCTCACTCGCATCGCCGCCGCAGCAGAGGCAGCGGGCGTGATGGTCTCCCCGCACAATCCGAGCGGCCCCGTCTCGACGGCTGCGAGTGTGCAGGTCGCAGCTGGGATGGGGAACTTCAACTATCTCGAGCTGCAATACGGCGAGGTCGACTGGCGCGGCGAGCTGCTCGCGCCCATCGAGCGATTCGTCAACGGCCAGATTGCCGTTCCGGATCGTCCCGGGTTCGGCATCGCGCTGAATGAACAGGCCATTCGACGTCGCGCGCTCGCCCTCTGAGGGGGCGTTGTGAACGTCTCTACGGCGCTCCAGCCGATTTGCCACCGGATTCGACAATCCGGCGAGCAAGGTAGTTCACGACATCCGCGTCGGCGCGTACCGTCGTGAGATAGGCCGCACGGAGCACCTGCTCCCTGCCCTGGCGCAGCGCCTCGGTAATCCGCTCGCGCACGCCAGGCGTCGAAAGGTCACGCTGACCGGCCGGCTCCTTCGACACGACGTAGACGATCGTGAGCACGCCGCCCTCGTTCACGACGCGCGCGGAGCCTGTCGTCGTGCTCAACACCGCCTTCTGCAGCAGTGGCGGCGCCTGCTTGATCCTCGACAACGGCACGAGACCCAGATCGCCGCCGCGCGGGGCCGTTTCCGGATCCTCGGAGAAGTCCCTGGCGAGATCGGCGAACGGCGTCCCCGCCTTCAGCTTTTCCATCAGCATGGACACCTTCGCCGCCGCCGCCTGCGGCGTGGTGGCGTCGTCACCAGTGCGGTTGGCGACCTGCGCGCCGCGAACCGGAGTCACGATGATCTGCGCGAGGCGGAAGGCCTCTTCAGGAAGGTTGAACTGCGACCGGTTCGCGTTGAAGAAGTCGGTCACTTCCTGATCGGTCACCGTCACTTTCGAGCTGACCTCGCGCTCGAGGATCTTGCGTCCCAGCAGCTCACGCCGGAGGCCGTCGCGCATGTCGGCGGTCGTCAGATTGCGCTTCGCCAGCTCCTCTTGAAAGGCCTGCTCGTTCGGAATGTTCTTCTTCGCCTCGGCGAACGCGGCCTCGACCTCACTGTCGGGAAGCTCGATCTTCAGCGCCGCGCCTTTGGCGAACAGGATCTCCTCGACGATCAGGTCTTCGATGACGGCGAGCTTGGCCATCAGGGCTTCCTGATCGGACAGCGACTGCGAGCCGTCGCGCACGCGCCGGAACTCCTTCTCGACGCGGTCCCTCGTAATCGTGCGACCGTCGACGACGGCCCAGGTGTCGGCAGGTACTGCCGCCGGCGCCGGGGACGAACCCGAACGGCAGGCCGGAGCCAGCCACAACGTCGCCAGGGCGACGGCAACAAAGCGATATCGATGCATGTCAGTAGAATATCGCCCCTATGCCGTTCACGGCCGGCATTCCTCCACGGATATGAACGCACGGGTGGTCGTCAACGATCGGATGCAGCGGAACTACGTCTACGTCCGCACCGAGCCGGCCGGCCGCAACTTCGCGCCCCAGTTTCAGCCGCAGTTGACGCCACGCGAGATGTTGGCGCTCGGCGTGTTCGGTGGAAAGTACATGACCGACTGCCGAAAGGAGTTCCCGGCAAGCTGGTACACGCGCGCGAAGCTCTGCTCGACCCATCACGATCCGAAGCTGAACTACTTCGGCGTGAATGCATCCCAGTCGCTGGACACCTGGTGGCACAAGGGCTGGATCCGGCCGCAGGATCCGCGCGGGTGGTTTCAGTGGTACTGCCGCTACTACATGGGCCGACGCTCATCGGACGACGAGCGCCAGATTCGACGATGGCGGGCGATCGCGAGGCACGTCGCGCAGATCATCAGCCATTGCGAGCGGGGCGACCTCGACTGCAGGCGTCGGCAGCGTCAGGCCGTGCTGCACTGGGCGTATGACAGCCGCAAGATCTAATGCTGACGGTCCGCCTGAAGGCGGACACTACGTGCGTGTCGGGATCTCCACATGCCTGCTCGGCGAAGAGGTCCGCTATGACGGCGGCCACAAGCGCACGCAGTACCTCATCGATGCGTTCGGTAGTTCGGTGGAATGGGTGCCGGTGTGTCCGGAGGTCGAGGCAGGGTTTGGCACACCGCGCGAGGCGATGCAGCTGTCGCGCGTCAACGGTGTCATCAGGCTCGTCACGGTGACGACCGCGCGCGACGTGACAGATCAGATGGGCGAACTCATTCGACGGCGCATGCAGGAGCTGCAGTTGAAGGGCCTGAGCGGCTACATCCTGAAGGCGAACTCACCGAGCTGCGGCCTTGCCGTCAAGGCCTTCGACGACCGCGGCATCGCCAGCGAACCTGGAAGAGGCGTGTTCGCCGAGGCGCTGACCCGCGAGTTTCCGGATCTGCCAATCGAAGACGAGGGCCGGCTGTCCGACCCTCGCCTGCTTGCTGAATTCGTGGAGCGCGTGTTCGCGTATCGGCGGCGCAGTGGGTCCGCCTGAGGGCGGACACGACGACTACTTCTTCGGGGGAGGAGCGATCTCGATGCCGGCAAGATATGCGTTGCGAATGGGCTTGAGAGTGGCGAGGTACGCCCAGATCGCCCGCAGGTCGTCGTCGGTCAGGTTCTGATAGACGTCGATCGGCATCGGCGGCATCACCGCCGTACCGTTCGGCTTCTTGCCGGTTCTCATCGTCTGCACGAACGTCTTCTCGTTGTAGCCGCGCGCGGGGAGTCCGGTCGCGGTGTCGGGTGTCAGGTTGGAGGCGACCGTCTGTCCCCACGGGCCGTACCACGCAGTGAGGTCAAGCGAGGCGTGGATTTCGCCGTCCGCCTTCGTCGGCATTTTCGTTGTCTGGGGCCGGCCTGACAGCAGGCGCGCTGGATCGGGAGTCATGCCCTGGCTCTTCGGCGAATGGCAGTCATGGCAGCCGGTGATGTTGACCAGGTACTTGCCGCGCTCGACGGGATTCGTCGCGCCGGCTGCGGTGCCGCGCTGCTGAGCCTGTCCGCTCGTCGCCGCGATCAGCAAGAGTGCAATGACGCCCGCGGCCGAACCCAACAGCCAGCGGCGTCCGAAAGCTTGACGATCGTGTCTCATCAACTTCCTCCTCATGATGGTGCGTTACCTTACATTGATCCGGCACGAAGCCTGAAATCCGGTCAGGCCATCCGACTGCCCATCAGGGCACAGCCGGCGCGTGGGCCCTCCGCTCTCGCAGGACCTCGGCGTGCGGCATGAGCAGCAGGATGCCGGCAATGGAGACGAACGTCGCCGCGATCTGATACCACGCCGGCACCATCGGATCCCCCGTGACCTTGATCAGCCAGGCGACGACGAACTGTGTGGTGCCGCCAAACACCGCCACACCGGTCGCGTAGAGGATCGAAAGACCGCTCGAGCGGACGCTCTGGGGAAACGCTTCCGCCATGAACGCGTACACCGCACCGATGCCGACGGCATACACGAGGTTGCCAAGCATGTTCGCGGCGAATATCGCGGCGGTTGACGCGCCTGCGAACGTGAGCACCTGATACAGCGGATACAGCATCAGCAGGAAGAGGACGCGGGATGCGACCAGCATCCGCTTGCGGCCGAGGCGATCGAGCCGGACGCCCAGCGCGAGCCCGGCAATCTGCGCGACGTTACCGGTCACCGCCAGTGCCGATCCGATAGCTGCCGACAGGTGCAGCGTGGTAATCGCATACGTGGTCATGTAGTTGAACACATAGGTCGACACGGTGCCGCCGCAGATGATGAGCACGCCAAACACGACGGCGCGGGAGTGGTCGCGCCACAGCTCACTCAGCACCTCTCCCGTCGACCGGTGCGTCTGGCTTTCGGCAATCGTTTCAGGCAGCTGGCGCCGGATGTAGAACGCCACCGGCGCGATCGCGACGCCGAGCAGGAACGGAATCCGCCATCCCCACGCATAGAGGTCTTCACGCGACAGCGTGGCGGCGAGGATGACACCGAGGCCGCTGCCCATGATTGCCGCGAGCTGCTGACTGTAGGCCTGCCATGCTGTCAGCGCCGCTCGCTTTTCGGGCGGCGCCGCCTCGAGCAGATACGTCGTCGCAGGGCCGACTTCACCGCCGCAGGAGAAGCCCTGAATGAGCCTCGCCACGAGGAGAAGAATGGGGGCGGCCACGCCGATCTGCGCGTAGGGGGGCGTCAGCGCCACCATGAGCGACCCGACCGACATCAGGAGCAGTGTCAGCGTGAGCGCGGCACGGCGCCCGACACGATCCGCGTAGGGGCCGATGATGGCGGCGCCGAGCGGCCGCGTCACGAATCCGACGCCGAACGTCGCGAGCGCCCCCAGGAGGCGGGTGATCTCCGACTCTCCCGGAAAGAACGCGTCCCCGATCATCACGGCAAAAAACGTGAAGACCAGGAAGTCGTAGAACTCCAGCCAGTTGCCGATGACCACCGCGACGACCGCTTTCGTCGACAACACCGGCGACACGTGGGGCGGAGACGCGGTGTTGAAGGGCATGGGGCGTAACTCTATGCAGGCTGGCCAGGTGTTGTCACCTGTGATGTGGGCGGGTAGAACGAAAGATCCGGTGCGTCGAGTCCGCCGCTGGCGGCGAACCCGACGTACCCTCAGGCATCTTCAGTCGAGCAAGAGTCTGATTCCGGCGAAAAAGCGGCCCTGGTTCTGTCCGGTCTCGCCCGTCGTTTCCTCATCGAGGAAGACGCGGCGGTAGTCACCCTGGAAGACAACACCCCAGCCATCTCCAGCGTTGATGTTCACGCCGCCACCCGGCTGCAAGGAGAAGCGGGTGTCCGAAAAGCCGCCGCCGCGTACGTGCAATCCGCCGAAAAGGAACTGGGCGTACGGCCACACCTTTCCACCCATCGGGCGGCTGTTGAATCGAGGGCCAGCGCCGAAATTCCAGAAGTTGAATCGAACGTCAAACTCTGAATCCGTCGCCCATCCGACCTCGCCGACGAATCCAATCATCTTGCTTCTGTTCCAGGCGCCGTCAATATTCAGACCGAATGGAATTGTTTGATCGGGAATGTGCAGCAGCTGATAGCCGCCTGTGACTTCAAACCTGGGATACGGTGGGGGCGGTGGAGGATAGGGCCCTGGCTGCGCGGGCTTGGCCTGCGCAAGAGCGGAAACCGCAGTCGATAGAAAGATCCCCACAGCAAGACACGCAATTCTCGAACGTAGACGCATGCTTCCTCCTGAGGCGGAGCCGCTTGATGCGGCACGCGTGAGCCGTCGGACAGACCACGCTACAGGAAAAAACAACAGAGGTGCAATCCACCTCGACAGTGGATGCGCAGTGTCGGAATCGAGCGAGCGAACGCGTTTAGCGAACGCCCGTCGTTGACCCGGGGTCCAGGCTGACCTGGATGCGCTTGAGGAACCGCACCGCAGTGCCGTCCAGCATCGCGGGCTGATACTGCCACTTCTTTGCAGCATTCGTGAGCAACGAGTCGTACCTCGGGTGCACCGAATCAATCACGCGCGCGGCCTCGACGTTGCCCGTGGCGTCGATCACCACGTCGAGAACACCAGAGACCGCGCTGGTGAGAACGTCGGGGAACCGCGGCATCGTCTGGCGCACGGTCACAGGCGCGACGACCTCCCGGTCTTCCATCGTGAACACACGTGTGAGGTCACGGGTGGGTGCGGGCGCGGCCGCAACGACGGCTGCGGCTGGCGCCGGCTTGACGACAGGCGGCGGTGGCGGAGGTGCCAGCGCTTTCTCGGCAAGGCCGGCGAAGCCGCCGGCCAGCGTCTTGATGTCGGACAGCGGAGCCTGTGCGACCAGATAGGCAATGTCCGGATCGGCCAGAGCAGTCAGGACCCACTTGAAGCCGGCACTCGCGGCGGCGAAGTTCCCCCGGTCGTACTCCGATTTGCTCTCGTCGAAACGCCTCTGAACCATCGACGGCAGCAGGCGCAGCCGTGCCGTGCTGACGGCAGTCCGTATCCGCGGCGAGAGCTCGTCGGAAGGAGGCCGATACAGCGGATGCTGCGACACGAGGCGATCGATGGCGAGATCGACTTCTGCCGAACGGCCGACCGCCACGAGGCAAAGCACGCGATAGAGCGCGACGGACGCGGCGTCCTCCGAGGGTGCGCCGACAATGGCGCCCCCTTCAGGGATGACGATGCTTCCCAGCTCGTTGAGCATCGTCAGCGCGTCGTCGTAGTTGGCTGAGGCGTAGAGCTCCTTCGCCTTCGCCAGCGATGCCTGGGCGTGCGCTGACGCCACGGTCGTGGCCAGGACGGCGATGGTGAACACGGTGACGAGCGTGTGTTTGCGTCTCACTGCCGTTTCCTCATGTCCACGCTCAGGCGCGCGGGCCCGTTCAGCGTGACGGTGACTGTGTGCCGCTGCTCACCAAGCTCAGGATGGCGGAACACGACGTCGTGATTGCCAATCGGCAGGCTCACGTTGCCGATCGGCGTTTCGCCGAGGCGCTCGCCGTCAACCCACACGTCGGCCCACGGCGCTGCGTTCAGGGCGACCGATCCCTTGGGTACGTCGATCCGCATCGGGGTCACCTTGCCCGGCTGGACCAGCACTGTTCGTGTCTGCCGATAGCCGAGCGCTTCGTTCACGATCTGGAGGCTGTGCTCGCCGACCGACATCATGATCCGGTCGCTGCGGCTGCTGCCGACCAGGCGGCCGTCTTCGAGGAGCTGCATCTCGACTGGCGTCGCCAGCGACACCCATCCGGACACCGGAATGCCCTGCGGCGCAGACAGCGGCACCACGAGCGCGGCAGTCGTCCCGGCCTGTACGGTGACCTGTTCGCTGACCGAGCTGAGCGAGTTCTGCAGCCCGACCGTGTGCACCCCTGGGGTGAGGTTCTCGATGACGAGGGGCGATACGCCTTTGCGCTGGCCGTCCACGGTCACCGTCGCGCCGGGAGGATCCGTCTTCACGCTGATCTGTCCGACGATCGCGCCGGCCTTCGGCAGTTCGACAAACTGCGAGATGTGTCCACCCGTGGTGATCTTCACGGGGATTGCACGAGTCTGATCGCCGAGCGTCAACTCGAGTTTGTGGTCGCCAGTTGGAAGATCCATCGTGATCGGCGTGGAACCGCGCCTCTTGCCGTCGATGTACACCTCGACGCCGTCGGGATCGGTGTTCACGGCGAGCACGCCGGTCGGCGGCGCGGTCGCATAGCTGCGGACGGCAAACACGCCGGCCGTAATCGCGGCGACGAGGACGGCCGCCGCAACAGCAACGCGGTTCCTCCACGGCGAGTCCCAGAATGGAATCGCCCGCTTGACCTGAAGCTTGGGTTCCGGCTCGCGGTCACGCACCGGCGCTGAAAACGACGGGGGGGCGATCGGCGATGGCGGCGCGGCCGCGGGCTTCGACTCCGCCTTCGCTGCTTCGGACTTCGCCGGTGCGGGCGCTGGGAAGACCTCGATTGGCGAGTTGCTGACTGGCTTCGGCGTCGAAGGCGACGCTGCCTGGCTCTTCGCCTGCGCCGCATCGGCTGCCGGCGACGCCGCGGATCGACCAAACGTCTGGCATTCCGAGAGGAACGCCGTCAGCACCGTGCGCGCACGCGCATCGTCAACCTTGATGGACTTCTCGAACTCGGCCTTGGCGTCGATCGCCGTCGCGAAGCTGCGGTCGCCGTCGACCTGCATGGCTCGCCGGAGCCACGTCTTCATCTCGGACGGCAGCATCTCCAGCCCGTTCGGCGAGACCGCGTTCAGCCCTTCGATCATCTCGGGGATACCCGCCGGATACTCCTCATCGTTCAGCAGGCGGCCGAGCAGCAATGACAGCGCCACGGTGCCGATCTGGACAACGTCGGCGCGGCGATCGATCTTCGGCTTGCCATCAACGACTGGAACCGCCACGCGCAGCTCGCGCCAGCACCGCTCCTGATCGAACCCGAACTGCTCGATCGCCGCGCCGAAGACGTGGTCCACGACCATCAGCCGGGCGTCGGGCGTGAAGATGAGGCGTTCCGGCGCAAAGGCGCCGTGGCTCACGTGGGGCACGGTTTCGTGCAGCGCAGCGGCCGCCTGCAGCAGCTGCTGCAGCAAACCACGCGCGCCGTCGTACTCGAGCGGGATCAGCCGCCGTTCGGCGATGGCCAGCAGATCCGACAGGCGAACGCCAGAGACGTGGTCGGTGGCGACGACGATCTTCGACGGTGGCTTTGACAGGCGTCCCACGCCGCGAAGGCGCGGAAAGGAGGGGTGCTGGAAGGTGGCGAGCTCGCCCGCGCGATTGCGCAGGGCAGCCTCGACTCCGTTGACCGTGCCCAGCGATTCGTGGACGATCACCAGGTCGAGGAGCTGATTGTTGGCGCCCGTCGTCTGGCGGCGCTCACCCAAACCGTCCTGAAAAGCGGCTCCGGCTACACTCATAGCGAGTGCACCGAAGTGCGACTTCCGTACCCGAAGCCGCTACTTTGTGCCGTTCCTGCCCCTGCGTGCCGGTGCCGCGGATTGCACGCCGCGGCACCGCTCGGGCTTCGTGACGATTCGTAACCTCTTTACGAAATCGTCACGAGATTTGCGGATCTGTCGGAACCGATCGTACGCCTTTGTAGCCTAGTTTCCGCGTCCCCGTCCGCCACCTGCCCCACCACCGCGCGGCGGAGCTGGAGGCAGCGTGCCACCCTCGGCCAGGATTTTCATGTTCTCGAGCGCGCCTGTGAACTGCTGCGTGCGCTGCGCCTTGTCCCGCTCGCGCGCGGCGTCGTCGGCGAGCATCGAGTTGTCGTACATCAGCGTGTAGACCAGTTTTGAGGTCGTGGCGGTGACGGGTCGCGCCTCGAGGGTGCCGTGATAGAGGTTGTAGGGACGTCCCTCACGAACAGGCTGTGTGTAGGTGTATGACAGGTCCGTCCTGCCGACGAGCACCTCATTCGCCACCGACCGAACGGCGCCAACTTCGCCGTCCTTGCCGGCCGTAATGGTGCAGGGGATACGGAACCACTCGCCGATGTCGCAGTACTTCCCGACACGCTTCCAGACTTCGGCCGCGGGACGATTGACCGCGACCTCCATGACGATGCCGGTATAGGTGGGGTTTGCCACTGCAACGCTCTGAGCCGCCGGCGGCGCGCCCTGCGGCGGAGCGGCCGGTGCCTGGCCGCTGATGACGACCGCCAGGCAGATGATGGCGAGAGCTGTACCGATCGCGCTCACGCCGAAACGATTCCTCATGTCATGCCTCCACATTGTCTGACAGCTGGTGAGCCTACCTCTTTTTGGAGGTCTTGCGTGTGACCTTCGCTCGTTTCACGGCCGGTGCCTCCCGTTTGGGTTTCGGGCGCGAGCCGCGCACCGCCTGTGACGCGACCTCGTTGTAGTCGTATGCCTGTTGAAGCCAGTCCGTTACGGGCGATTCGACTTCGTCGCGGTGGCGAATCTGAATCAGGTGGGCCACCTTGGTTCGCGAGGACTGCACCGCCCGTTTGACCTGCGGCGCCCTGAGCGCACGGGGCAGGAACACACACACCTCGAGAAAGTGTCGCTTCGGGCGGACGAAGAAGTAGCACGATTTGCGCGAAAACATGATCGAGTGATGCGACGCATAAATGCGCTGCTCACCGAACTCGACCGCAGTCTCTCGGAGGCGCTGCCAGGCGTCCTGCAGATCCTCGGACAGGTCTGCGGTTAGCGCAGCCTCGGTCGTCGTCCAGCAGTCGTGCTCCTCGCCCTTCGCGATCCACTGCTTGCAGTGGAAGCATTCCCAACCCGCAGCCATCTGCTCGAATTCTACGATTCACCAGTCAGGCCCGGGTGGCCGTACCGCAGATCTGCGGCAGGACGGTACCGATCGGGTCATGAATGACGGCATCGGCGAGGTGATCGAACGGCGTCGGTTCGGCATTGACGATGACCACGCGCGCGCCCGCTGATTTTGCGAGCGGCACGAGGCCGGCAACGGGATATACCTGCAGACTGGTGCCGACGGCGAGGAGCAGATCGGCCTCCTGAGCAGCCTGCATCGCGGATTCGATGACCTCGGGGATCAGTGCCTGGCCGAACGAGATCGTCGCGCTCTTCAGAATGCCGCCGCACGAGGCACACGGCGGATCCGCTTCTCCGGCCCGCACGCGGTCGAGCACCGGCCCGGCCGGTCCGCGCCAGCCGCAGCGCATGCACATCACGTCTCGCATCGTGCCGTGGACTTCCACGACCATCGATGGAGAATGACCGGCCATCTGGTGAAGGCCGTCGATGTTCTGCGTGACCACCGCGCGAAGCGCGCCGCGCTGCTCCAGCTCGACGAGCGCATGATGGCCCGCATTTGGCCGCGCCGTCCAGGCGGGATGCTCGAGACGCCCGCGCCAGGACAGCTTTCGCACCTCGGGATCAGTCATGTAGTGATGAATGTTCGACAGCCGTTCTGCTTTCGGATCGCGCGTCCAGACGCCCTGTGGACCGCGGAAGTCGGGGATGCCTGATTCCGTGGAGATCCCGGCGCCGGTCAGCGCGACGATTGATGCGGACTCCAACATCCACGCGGCGGCCTGAGCGAGACTGCTCACGAGGACCATCATCCGCGATCCGGTCACCGGAGGCTGTCGTTAAAAGTCTGCCAGCGCAGCTTCCGCGGCCGCTCGCTTCTCGGCGGCCTTGCGCTCGGCTGGGGTAGCCGTGCGGGGTGATTCCGGAGATCGCTTTTTGGCAGCGCCCGCCTGCCCATCTCGAGATTCCTGCTCCGAGCCGCGCCTGGTCGTCGCGGTGCCCAACGACGCAAATGCCATGCGGTGCTCGGCTGCCAGTGCGACCGCCGCCTTGGAGGATCGTTCTTCCGCCGCCTTCGCTGCGATCGCCGCTTTTGCTGCGCGCGCCTCTTCCGCAATCCGGGCGGCGGAGGCAGCCTCGACGGCCTCCTTGGCAGCACGCTCCTGATCGGCGGCCCTGGCTTCCGCGGCGGCGAGCGCGGCTTCCGCCATGGCGCGACGGTGCTCGGCATGCGCTGCTTCGGCAGCCGCTTCCGCCGCGCGCTTTTCCTCGGCAGCGTGCGCGGCGGCGGCTAGTTGCGCGGCCTGTTCGGCGGCGCGCTGTTGTTGCAGGACTCGGTCGACGGCGGCTTCAGCCGCGACGCGGCGCTCGTCGGCCTTCGTCGCATCGGCTGCCGCCTTTGCTGCGCGCTGCTCCTCGGCAATTCGTGCATCGATTGCGGCCTGCTCGCCGGCGCGCTGCTGCTTGATGGCTCGATCGGTGGCGGCTTCCGCAACGGCACGGCGCTCCTCGGCCTTCGTTGCCTCGGCCGCCGCCTTTGCTGCGCGCCGCTCTTCGGCAGTTCGTGCGTCGACCGCTGCCTGCGCGGCCTGCTCCGCGGCACGTTGTTGCTTGGTGGCTCGATCAGCAGCGGCTACCGCAGTAACACGGCGTTCCTCGGCCTTCGTTGCGTCGGCAGCGGCCTTCGCGGCGCGCTGCTCCTCAGCAATTCGTGCGTCGACAGCTGCCTGCGTGGCTTGCTCAGCGGAACGTTGCTGTTTCGCGGCCTTCACCACGGCAGCTTCCGCAGCCGTGCGGCGTTCTTCGGCCTTCGCCGCGTCGGCGGCTGCTTTCGCGGCTCGCTGATCTTCGGCCACTCGTGAGTCGACAGCCGCCTGCGCGGCCCGCTCTGCGGTGCGTCGTGCTTCCGAGGCGCGGCGACCGTCCTGGTCGAAGGCGCGGTGGGCCTCCAACGCTTTCGTTTCAGCCTCGGCTCGAGCCGACTCCGCGGCCGCTCGGCGTTCCTCGGCAGCCTTCGCATCAGCGGTCGCCTTCGCCGCTCGCCGCTCCTCGGCCGCTCGCGCGTCAGTTGCCGTCCGCGCGGCCTGCTCGGCGGCGCGCTGCTGTTCGACAGCCTTGGCCTCCGCGGCGAGCGCATCAGCGAGACGTTTCTCGACGGCCTTCGCTTCGGAGGCAAGCGCCGCCACGCGTTGCTCGTCGGCAGCTCGCGCTTCCGCGGCACGGCGGGTGGCCTGCTCGAACGCACGGTGTGCTTCAACCGCTCTGGCCTCGGCCTCGGACCGGGCCGCTTCCGCGACTGCACGCTGGTCCTCCGCCGCGCGGGCATCGGCAGCCGCCTTCGTTGCGCGCTTCTCTTCGCCAACTCGCGCTTCGGCGCCAGTTCGCGCTGAACGCTCGGCGGCCCGCTGCTGATCCGCGGCCCTGGTCTCTGCCGCGGCAACGGCAGCCTCCGCGGCCGCACGACGTGCCTCGGCCTTCTTTGCTTCCTCAACCGCCTTCGCCGCGCGCTGCTCCTCCGCGAGTCGTGCGTCAGCAGCGGCCCGCTGTTCCTGGGCGGCCTTCTTCTCTGCCGCAACAAGAGCGGCTTCCGCAGCCGCGCGACGGGCCTCGGCCTTCGTCGCTTCGTCAACCGCCTTCGCTGCGCGCTGCTCTTCCGCGAGTCGCGTATCAGCCGCGGCACGCTGCTTCTTCTCTGACGCGAGGCGGGCGGCTTCCGCAGCCTCACGACGCGCCTCGGCCTTCTTCGCTTCGTCGGCCGCCTTCTCCGCTCGCTGCTGTTCCGCCAGCCGCATATCAGCGGCGGCGCGCTGTTCCTCGGCGGCTCTTTTCTCTGCCGCAATGACTGCTGCTTCCGCAGCTGCACGGCGCGCCTCCGCCTGATCGGCCTCGGCGGCCGCCTTTGCTGCGCGCTGCTGTTCCGCGGCCCTCGCTTCAGATTCGGCACGCGCAGCTTGTTCGAGCGACTGCTTCGCAGCCGCCGCTCTGTTTTCGGCCTCGGCCCGGGCGATGTCGGCCGCTGCGCGACGTTCCTCGGCAGCCTTCGCATCGGCCGCGGCCTTCGCGGCTTTCTGCTCTTCAGCCGCGCGCGCCTCAGCGGCTGCCCAGGCCGCCTGCTCAGCGAGACGGAGGTGCGCGGAGACTCTGACCTCCGCCGCGGCGATCGCCGCCTCAGTCAGGTTGCGGCGCGAACCGGTGACCGTCTTGTTCGCCGGACGTAACGCGATCGCCATATCCTCGGCGGCAGGTGCGACACTCTCTGCATCTGCCGCAACCGGCATGGAATCGGTACTCGTTGAAAACCCGGCCAGGCGCTCACTGTCGCGTTCGGCGGCGTCGCCTCGAGAGACCGATTCATCTTCCTGTGGAGGCTTGACGATCGGAGCGGCCTGTCTCTTCTCTCCAGCGGCACGCTGGAGATATTCCACAAGCTGGCCTCTGAATACTTCTGGATCGCAACCGTCCGAGCGCTCTTTGCCAAGGCGCAGCAGTGACAGCTTGCTGCGTGATGGCGTCGACGACGTTGCCAGGATCGGAATCGAGAGGACCTGCACGTGCAAGGCGGCGGCACCGAGCTCGCGCAAACGGGTTGTAAGGGCGCTGTCGTCTTTCTGCGAAAGAAGGGGCGGTGTCAGGATGAGATCGGGCACTCGATCCCCAAGCGACCTGAACCCCTTCTCGGCGGTTTCGGTTAACACGAGTTCCGCCCCGAGCTCGCGCACAATCGAAGTGAGCCGGGCGATCTGTTGCTGGTCGTTCTCGATGGCAAGAATAAGGGGCATGGCGCGCCGGACCAGCCCCGGATGGCGCAAGTTCTGTTCCCTTCACATCTTCGCGACACCGCCACCGCATGTGGCGACATTCGCCGGGTTACTGTGTTTCCCAGACTGGCGGCCCCGGTTCCCTGGCGGCAGTTCCGCACGCCGGATTACAGGTTTGGCTCTAACCCCCGGCCAGCGCTCCGATGATCAGAAAGGGCTCTGCACCGCGCACGACAGGCTCCGGCAGAGGCGTTTCGGGCGGATCGTGTGACAGATCTTCTTCGCACGCGTAAAAGCGCACGAACGCCCGCCGTTTGAACGTGGACTGATCCCGTATCGTTCCCCGCAGCACTGGATACCGCAACTCGAGCGCATCGAGTACACCGCGCAGCGTCGCCGTGCCCGGTACGTCCAGTTCCACTTCTGGACCGACACGCGCCAGCGTCTGCAGGTGCTGCGGTAGTGCGACCCGAATCATGAAAGGGTCTGAACCTCCACCGAGAGCACAGGCGGAAGATCGCGAACGATCGGCGTCCAGCTGTCGCCCGCATTGGCCGAGCCGTAGACCTGGCCGCCCGTCGTGCCGAAGTACACACCGCACGGATCGAGAGCATCGACCGACATCGCATCGCGCAGGACGTTGACGAAACAGTTTTCCTGGGGAAGCCCCCTCGTCAGCGCCTCCCACTCGTTACCGCCGGTCCGACTGCGATACACGCGCAGCTTCCCCTCGGGCGGGTAGTGCTCCGAGTCGCTCTTGATCGGCACGACGTAGATGGTTTCCGGCTCGTGCGCATGCACGTCGAGGACGAAGCCGAAGTCGGTGGGCAGGTTGCCGCTCACCTCGGTCCACAGATCCCCCGCATTGTCGCTGCGCAGCACATCCCAGTGCTTCTGCATGAAGAGAACGTTTGGCTGCGAGCGATGCATTCCGAGCCGATGAACGCAGTGTCCGACCTCCGCGGCTGGATCGGGAATGTATTGCGAGTGCAGCCCCTTGTTAATTGGTGTCCACGTCTGCCCACCATCGTCAGTACGAAATGCGCCCGCCGCAGAAATGGCAATGAACATCCGCTTGTCATTGGTCGGATCGAGCAGGATCGTGTGGAGACACAATCCGCCGGCACCTGGCGACCACTTCGAGCCGGACCCGTGATTACGCAGGCCCGGCAGCTCGTGCCAGGTCTTCGCCCCGTCCGTGCTTCGGAAGAGCGCCGCATCCTCGACGCCGGCATAGACGACGTCGGGGTCCGAAAGGGAGGGTTCAAGGTGCCAGGCGCGCTTGAACTCCCATGGGTGCGGCGTTCCGTCGTACCACTGATGCGTGCCGGTCACACCGTCGTACGCGAACTGGTTCCCTGCCGGCTCCCACGTCTGTCCGCCGTCGTTCGAGCGCTGGAGAACCTGGCCGAACCATCCGCTCGATTGCGACGCGTAGAGCCGGTCCGGATCCGCCGGAGATCCCTTCATGTGGTAAATCTCCCAGCCGCCGAAGTGCGGCCCGCTGACGTTCCAGCGGTCGCGCTTGCCGTCCGAGGAAAGGACGAAACCACCCTTCCGGGTTCCCACGAGGACGCGAACTCCGCTCATGCTGCCTCCGATGAAAGCCTAAGGGCCAGGGCCAAAGGCCGAAGCAGGCCCAGGTGGAACCTGCGTGGCCACTGATCCTATAGACTCCGGCGCCGCGCGAAAATCATCGGTCCGCCGGCAACCCGAGCGGCAGGCCGAACAACGGAAAGAGCCGCTCGGTGTCCAGGAATGCGTTCCAGGCCTTGATGCGCGCCCCGTCGAGCTCCAGGATTGTGAGCGACCAGGGGTGGTAGCCGCCTTCAGGGGAGCGCCGGTATTGGGCGAACGCCGGCGAGCCGCAGGCGTCCGTCCGGATCAGCCGGGAACCGCGGCACCCGATGCCGCGGCCCAGGAGCCACGCGCGGATGTTCTGTGGTCCCTGCAGCCACAGCGTGTACGGCGGCATCGACAGCGTCGCGTCCTCACGCATCAGTGCCACCAGGGCATCCACGTCGTAGGCGTGGAACGCGTTCACGTACTTCTCGAGCAGCTCCGTCTGGGATTCTGTGAGCTGCTCGCCCGCGACCGAGACGTTCCTGGTCGCAAGCGTCGCGCGCGCACGCTGCAGAGCGCTGTTGACGGCGGGCACTGACATCTCGAGCGACGCGGCAACCTCCTGCGCAGACCAGCCCAGCACCTCGCTCAGAAGAAGCGCGGCGCGCTGCCTCGGCGGCAAGTGTTGGAGCGCGGCGACGAACGCGAGACGCGTGCTCTGGCGCAGCGCCACCTTCTCGAACGGATCCGCGTCCGACGGGAGGAAGCGCGCATCGGGCATCGGCTCCAGCCAATGCGTCCGCGGCCGTGTCTCCAACTCGTCAGCGACCGTTCCAACTGGACCCTCTTCGATGGGGCGGGCGCGTCGCGACCGGGCGGAGAGCGCATCGAGGCAGACATTGGTGGCGATCTTGTAGAGCCATGTGCGCAGCGACGAGCGGCCGTCGAAGCGATTCAACGCTTTCCAGGCGCGAACCATCGCCTCCTGCACGGCATCCTCTGCGTCGAAGGCAGAGCCGAGCATGCGATAGCAATGGCCCGTGAGCGCAGCGCGGTGCAGCTCGAGGTCAGCGATATCGGTGACTGGCAAGCAGGATTTCCCTGCCGTGAGCTTAGTCCGGTGTGAAGGCGCTTGAGTAGTCGATCCGCTTGGACGGATCCTGCTGATTCTTTCGGAGGACCGCCCGCCCAACCACCAGCAGATCGAGTTCGGTACCCATGAAGCAGCGGAAGGCGTCTTCGGGCGTGCAGACGATCGGCTCGCCACGGACGTTGAAGCTCGTGTTCACCAGGACGGGACAGCCGGTCCGCGACTTGAACGCCTGCAGGAGATCGTAGAACCGCGGGTTCGTCTCGTGATGCACCGTCTGGACGCGGGCCGAGTAGTCGATGTGCGTGACGGCCGGAATCGTAGAGCGGACGATATTCAGCTTGTCGATGCCGAAGAGCGCTTGTTCACTTTCGGTCATCTCGCGGCGGTGCTCTGTCCTGACGTCCGCGACCAGCAGCATGTAGGGGCTGTCGTCGTCCAGCTCGAACCAGTCCCCGACATTCTCACGCAGGACTGCCGGCGCGAACGGCCTGAAGCTTTCCCGGTACTTGACCTTCAGGTTGAGCGTCTTCTGCATCGACGACGAACGCGCGTCACCGAGGATCGATCGAGCGCCCAGCGCCCGTGGACCAAACTCCATCCGGCCCTGGAACCAGCCGACAGCGTCTCCAGCGGCAAGCGCGTCGGCGGTCGTCGCGATCATGTCCTGATCGCTCGACGCGACATCGAACCGCGCACCGGCAGCTCTCAGCCTGCGCTCGATGTCGTCCTGCGAGTACTCAGGACCGAGATAGCTGCCCGACATCGCGTCCGGCCCGCAGACCGGCACGCGATCGTGGCCATGATGCGCGTGATATCCGGCAAGCGCGGCACCGAGCGCACCGCCCGCGTCACCAGCGGCTGGCTGAACCCAGATGCGCTGGAACTTCCCGTCGCGCAGCACCTTGCCGTTGGCAACGCAATTCAGCGCGACGCCGCCGGCCAGGCAGAGATTCGGCAATCCGAATTCCCCGGCCAGCGCTCTCGTCATGCGCAGCATCACCTCGTCGGTCACTGCCTGGATCGACGCCGCGAGGTCCATGTGGAACGGCTCGAGCAATTCGTCCGGCTGACGCGGCGCGCGGCCAAAGAGCTTCGCGAAACGGTCGTTCGTCATGCGAAGGCCGGTGTAGTAGTCGAAGTAGTCGAGGTTCAGCCTGAAGCTGCCGTCGGCTTTGACGTCGAGCAGAGTTTCCAGAATCTTCGATGCAAACCGCGGCGTCCCGTAGGGCGCGAGGCCCATGACCTTGTACTCACCGGAGTTGACCTTGAAGCCGGTGTAATAGGTGAAGGCCGAGTACAGCAGCCCGAGCGAGTGCGGAAAGTGAATCTCCCGCACGGGCTGCAGCGTCTTCCCCTTCCCCACGCTCACCGACGTCGTCGTCCATTCGCCGACGCCGTCCATCGTCAGCACGACGGCTTCAGCGAAGGGCGACGGATAGAAGGCGCTTGCAGCGTGGCTCTGGTGATGCTCGGTGAAGAGCATCCGTGCCGCGGGACTCGTGAATCCCAGCCGAACAAGCTCGCGGCTGAGAAGATCCTTCTGAAAGAGCTTCTCGCGGATCCAGAGGGGCATCGCCATCGCGAAGCTGCGGTAGCCGCGCGGCGCGAAGGCGAGATAGGTTTCGATCAACCGCTCGAACTTCAGGAACGGTTTTTCATAGAACACGATCGAGTCGATCTCATCGGGAGCAACACCTGCATGCTCCAGGCAGAATCGAACCGCGTTGACCGGAAAGCGAGGGTCGTGCTTCCGCCGCGTGAAGCGCTCTTCCTGCGCGGCCGCGACGACGCGGCCGTCGGCCACGAGGGCCGCCGCGCTGTCGTGGTAGTAGGCGGAAATTCCGAGGATGCGCACGTGCTGCTGCGTCTCGCTTCCTGATTGCTGCTTCAGAAGCTCAGAAGATCGTGTAGATGAACGGCGCGATGGCGCTGCCCTTGGCCAGCACGATCAGGCCGCCGAACACGACCAGCACGAGAAGCACCGGCACCAGCCAGAACTTCTTTCGCACCTTCATGTAGCGCCAGAATTCCTGCAGAAAGCTCATAACTAGAACTGCTGATCCATGGGTGACGACGCCTCGCCGCGCGTAATCCAGTATGTCGTCGCCGCCTTGTCAGGCTGGCGCCGAACAGCCATCTCGCCGCGAACTCGACGCATGACGAGGCCAAACGGCGTCACGACCAGGTAAAACACGGCGCCCATCACAATCGGGTTCACCACCCGGTGCAGGAGCAGGCCGATCCGAAGCCAGAGGTGGTTGAGCGGCGCCAGGGCTCTTGGCCACGCGAGCGCCAGCACGAAGAACGCCGCCGCGACACCCAGCGCCCACCAGCGCGGGTCGCCTCTTCGCCACAGGGGCAGAAGCGCGACGATCAGGAAAACGCCCGTGAACACCAGGCCGAACGACCGGTCGGAGGGGCCGACGACCTCTTCGTCCCGCGCCGATTCGTGGATGCTCACTGCTCGTCCCCTGCCCGTCCAGAGCATACTCTAGGCCATTCAGCCAGCCTCCGCGGTCGGTGCGTCGGCGGTGCCTCACGTCTTCATATGAGACAGAACACTCCGGGCCAGGTGCTGTTCGCCAGCATGATTGGCACGACGATCGAGTTCTTCGATTTTTACATCTATGCAACGGCGGCTGTCCTCGCGTTCCCGCGGCTTTTCTTCCCGGCGTCCGACCCGACGACAGCCACGCTGGCGTCACTGGCCACCTTCGGTATCGCGTTTTTCGCACGTCCCATTGGATCCGCTTTGTTCGGGCACTTTGGCGATCGAATTGGACGAAAGACCACGCTCGTCGCGGCACTCCTGACCATGGGGTTTTCGACCGTAGCCATCGGGTTGCTGCCCACCTATGCGCAGATCGGCATCGCGGCGCCGGCGCTTCTGGCACTCTGCCGCTTTGGACAGGGGCTGGGACTTGGCGGCGAATGGGGCGGCGCGGTGCTACTGGCGGTGGAAAACGCCCCCCCGGGGCAGCGGGCGTGGTACGGGATGTTCCCGCAGCTTGGCGCGCCGGTCGGATTCTTCTTCTCGGGAGGTGTGTTTCTTCTGCTTTCTGAGTTCCTGACGGACGAGCAATTCTTCTCGTTTGGCTGGCGCCTGCCCTTCCTGGCGAGCGCGGCGCTCGTGATCGTCGGGCTCTACGTGCGGCTGACCATCACCGAGACGCCTGTCTTTCAACAGGCGATGGCGCGCGAGGAGAGATCCCAGGTGCCTATCGCGGAAGTATTCCAGACGCACGGGCGAAGGGTGTTCATCGGCATCCTGTCGTCACTCGTCACGTTCGTGCTCTTTTACCTGATGACCGTCTACGCGCTGTCGTGGGGAACGACAGCGGGCGGTTTCAGCCGGACGACGTTCCTCGTCATTCAGCTCGTCGGCGTCGTCTTTTTCGCGGTCACCATCCCGATCAGCGCGAAGATTGCCGAGGGCGGCAGGCGGAAAACGTTGATCTGGGTGACCGTGGCCATCGGAGCCTTCGGATTTGCCTTTGCTCCGCTGCTCCAGGCGGGGCTTGCCGGGGTCACGGCCGCAATGGTCGTCGGGCTCTCACTGATGGGATTGACCTACGGGCCACTCGGCACGGTTCTGTCCGAGTTATTCCCCACCCGCATCCGCTATACGGGCAGCTCGATGACCTTCAATCTGACCGGTATTTTCGGGGCGTCGCTGGCACCGTACATCGCGACCTGGCTGACTCAGAACTATGGTCTGCACTACGTCGGCTATTACCTCGTCGGCGCCTCGATTCTGACGCTGGCGGGGCTGCTTTCCATCCACGAGACACGCGACGCCACCCTCTAGCGGCGTTTTTTACCAAGCTTTTACAAAACGCCGGTATACGCTCCGGCCAGGCTCAACGTAAAACATACAGTCGCTGCGCTATCCTATTAGGTCCATTGGTCTTCCGGGCCATTTCGACGACGCCAACAAGTCGACCCGGGGAGCAGATTTTGATGAAGTTCAGGTCCCTTCTCATCGGCTGCCTCGCGGTGCTTTCCTGGGTGCTCGTGATCAGCGCCCAGTCGCCGCGACCGCAACCCACACCGGCGACTGGTGCGCGTCAGCAGGCGGCCGCCCCGATTGCCCAGGCACGCCCAACTCCGACAATCGCCCCGGCCATCAGCGTCGACGAGCAGCGCGCATTCCTGAAGACCTGGTGCGTCGGCTGCCACAACCAGGCCGCCGCAAAGGCAGGCATCGATTCGTCGCGGAAGCTGCAGATCGACGCACTCGATCCGGCCAACGTCGACAAGGATCGAAAGACGTGGGAGCTGGTCGTCCGCAAGGTGCGCGCCGGCCAGATGCCGCCGTCAGGTTCCAAGCGCCCCGACCCTGCGGTTTTCGACGCGCAGATCAGCGCGCTTGAAAGCGAACTCGATCGCACGGCGAAGGTGTTCGCGCCACCGCCCGGCCTCCACCGGCTGAACCGCACGGAATACGCGAACGTGATTCGCGATCTGCTCGATCTCGAAATCGACGCCGCGAAGTATCTGCCGTCAGACGACTCCACGGCCGGCTTCGACAACATCGCCGGCGCGCTTGGCGTGTCGTCCACGCTCGTCGAGGCCTACGTCAACGCGTCGCAGAAGATCGCGCGGCTCGCCCTCGGCTATCCCGAAGAGGCCGGGCTGGTCGTGTATCGCACCAAGGAAGACACGTCGCAGGACTACCACATCGAAGGGTTGCCGTTCGGCACGCGCGGCGGCATGCTCGTGCCGCACGTGTTCCCGTCTGATGGCGAGTACACGATCACCGTGACGCCGATCTTCGGCGACAACATGTCGCCGACCGGGTTTGGCTCCGTGCCCTGCGAGAAGCTCGAAATCCTGCTGGACGGAGAGATGCTCGGCCTGATCAACTGGCAGGGCGGCGGCCGCAACGCCGGCGGCAACTGCGCCAGTCGCGGCGCGGGCGCCGGACCTCAGGGCGCCGCGGCACCTGCGGCGGCCGGGCAGCAGGAAGCCGCTGCCGGCGGCGGTGGTGGCGGTGGCGGCTTCGGTCGCGGCGGTACGCCGATGCGTGTCCGATTCAAGACGACCGCTGGCAAGCGCATGATTGGCGCGACGTATCTCGCGACGAACTTTGCCCCGCTGCTCGACCTCGATCGTCATTTCATGCGCTCGACGGTACAGACGGGCCCGACCCCCGGTTACACGTTCTTCCCGCACGTCGGCACGATTCGCATCGAGGGCCCGTTCAGCGCGACGCCGGCGAAGGACAGCGCCAGCCGGCGGAAGATCTTCATCTGCACGCCGAAGACAGCGGCCGAGGAAACCGCCTGCGCCCGTCGCATCACCACCAACCTGGTGACCTATGCCTTCCGCCGACCGGCCACGCAGGCGGACGTCAACATGCTGATGGCGTTCTACGAGCAGGGTCGCAAGGAAAAGAACTTCGAGACGGGCATCGAGATGGTGCTCGCGCGCGTGCTCTCGTCCGTGCAGTTCATCTACCGGATCGAAGAAGAACCGGCGCCGCGCACCGGCAGCACGGCGAGCGCGCGCGTGCTCGCGAGCCAGCGGGGGCAGGCTCCACGGACGCCGCCGACTTACCGCCTCAACGACCTCGACCTGGCCTCGCGACTGTCGTTCTTCCTCTGGAGCTCGATTCCGGACGAAGAGCTGCTGAAGGTCGCCGCGTCGGGACGCCTGAAGGATCCAGCGGTGCTCGAGCAGCAAGTGCGGCGCATGCTGAAGCATCCGAAGGCCGAAGCGCTCGCGATCAACTTCGCGGGGCAGTGGCTGAATCTCCGCGGCCTCGAGGCTTCCGCTCCGTTGCCGCTGATCTACCCGGACTTTGACGATCCCCTGCGTCAGGCGATGCGGCGCGAAGTCGAGCTGCTGTTCGACACGATCGTCCGCGAGGACCACAACATCGGTGAGCTGCTGACGGCCGACTACACGTTCGTGAACGAGCGCCTTGCCAAGCACTACGGCATCAAGAACATCTACGGCAGCCAGTTCCGGAAAGTGACCCTTGGGCAGGGCTTCGAAGCGCGGCGCGGACTGACCGGCAAGGGAGCCTTCCTGGTGACGACGTCGAAACCGGACCGGACGTCGCCAGTGACGCGCGGCAAGTGGGTGATGACGAACATCCTCGGAATGAGCCCGCCCAGCCCGCCGGCTGACGTGCCGCCGCTCCCGCCCCGCGCCGCGGACCAGAACGCCAAAGAGCCGAACATGCGGAAGAAGATGGAAGAACACCGCGTGCGTCAGGACTGCACGCAGTGCCATCGCCTCACGGATCCGATCGGCTTTGCGCTCGAGAATTTCGATGCGATCGGCCTCTGGCGCAGCCACGATGAGGGCGACGTCATCAACGCGAAGGATCGCCTCTTCGACAATTCAATGGTCGACGGACCGGTCTCGCTGCGCGAGTGGCTTTCGTCGACCTACGTCAACCAGTTCGTCACCGTCGCCACCGAGAAGCTGCTGACCTACGCGCTCGGCCGCGGCGTTGAGGCCGGCGACATGCCGCTCGTCCGCGCCATCACCCGTGACGTGATCAAGAACAACGGCCGCTTCTCAGCCATCGTCCTCGGCATCGTCCGCAGCCTGCCATTTCAGGCGAACATGCGGGCCGACGCAGTTCCGGGAGCAACGAGCGCACGCGCCATCGCACCGGCGGGTCCGCTCGCGAGCACGTCCGCAGACGCTCGCGTCACCCGTCCCACTGAGCACGGAGCGAACTGAACCATGTCGTTCATCACGAAGAAGCACATCAAACGGCGCACATTCCTGCAGGGTGCCGGTGTCACGCTGGCGCTGCCGGTCCTCGAAGCGATGATCCCGGCGAGCACGGCAATTGCGCAGACGGCCGCGGGCCAGGCGAAGCCGCGTTTCGTGGGCGTCTTCTATCCACACGGCATGGCGCCCGGCTTCTGGGAGCCGAAGGCTGAGGGAGCGCTGCCGGACAAGCTGCCGCACATCGCGGAAGCGCTGTCGAAGGTGAAGGACGAGACCACGATCATGAGCGGTCTGTGGTCGAAGTCGTCCGAGCCGCCCGAGGGCACGACCGGGTCTGACCACTGGGTGGCGGCCGCTTATCTGACCGCGATCAAGCCGCGCAAGACGGCCGGCTCCGACGCAACCGTCGGCAGCGCGACGATCGATCAGCAGATCGCGCAGAAGATCGGCCGTGAGACGCTGCTGCCGTCGCTGCAGCTGGCTGTCGAGGATCCGAACTCCAGCTCGAGCAATTGCGGAGAGGGTTACAGCTGCTCGTACACCAACTCGATTTCATGGACTGAGCTGCCGACACCCGAAACCGAGACCGTGCCGCGGACCAGTCCGCTGCCCATGGAGCTCAATCCGCAGGTCGTCTTCGAGCGGCTGTTCGGCAGCGGCTCGACGCCGGAGCAGCGCGCGCAGCGCATGCGCCAGAGCAAGAGCATCCTCGACTCGCTCGTCGCCGAGCTCGCCATGCTCCGCCGTCAGCTCGGCCCGACGGACGTGCAGACGGTCAATCAGTACACCGAGGAGATCCGCGAGATCGAACGCCGTATCCAGCTCGCGTCGAAGGCCTCCGGTGACGTCCCGGAGCTCGATCTTCCTCCCGGCATTCCGGAGCAATTCGATCAGCACATCCGCATGCACTACAAGCTGGTGGCTCTGGCGTTGAAGGCGGACATCACGCGGGTGGTGACGCTGCTCGGTGCCCGCGACCTGACCGGCCGTACGTATGCGTTCCCGAAGGGCGAGCTCTTCCCGAACGGCGGCACGAGCGTCAGCTTCCACGGCGGTTCGCACCACCAGGACGATCCGGTGCAGATTCGCCGCTACTCGGATCTCAACCGCTATCACCTGCTGACGACCGCCTATCTGGCAGAGGAGCTCAAGTCGATCCGCGAAGGTGACGGCACGCTGCTCGACAACACCGTCATCATGCACGGCACGAACATGGGCAACTCCAACCAGCACCAGCACTATGACGTGCCGCACTTCCTCATCGGCGGCAAGAACCTGGGGCTGCGCGGGAATCGCCACCTGGCCTACGAGCGGAAAACGAACACGACAGGCAATCTGCTGGTCAGCGTGCTGAAGCTGTACGGGATCGAAAGGGACAAGCAGGGAGACAGCACCGGGCCGCTCGCGAAACTTCTGTGATGAGGCACAGGACTCACGCGATGAACCGAGGGCTCGCCGGTTTCTTCACCGCACTTCTCATCGCCTGTCTCATCACAATAACTGCGGCGCAGAGTCGCCGCAGTCCGGTTGCCGACGCCGCACAGACCGGCGACACCGCGACTGTCCAGAAACTCATTCAGGCCAAAACAGACGTCAACGCGCCGCAAGTCGATGGCGCGACGGCGCTGCACTGGGCCATCTATCGCGACAACGCCGCGCTCGTTGATCTGCTGGTGCGCGCGGGCGCGAACGTCAAGGCGGCCAGCCGTGAAGGGGTGACCCCGCTGGCAATGGCGTCGCTGTACGGCAGCGCGCCGATCGTCGACAGGCTCCTCAAGGCCGGCGCCGATGCGAAGTCGCTCGGCGCGAACGGCGAGACGATGGTGATGCTGGCGGCACGCAATGGGAATCCGCAGGCGATCAAGGTGCTCGTCGAGGCCGGTGCCGATGTCAACGCGAAGGAGCCGCTTCGCGGGACGACGGCGTTGATGTGGGCGGCTGAGCAGAAGCACCCGGAGGCGGTCAGGGCGCTGCTTGCGGCGGGAGCCGATCCGTCCGCGCGATCTGGTGGGGCCGGTGTTGCGCGCAACTACATGGCCGGCCGCGTGAACACGCGAGTCGTGGACGAGGCGCGTGAGCGCCGGAATCGTGCAGAGGAAGCCGGGCGAACCTACGACGAGCAGTTCGAATTCGAGCGCCAGAACGGTGTGCCGATGGTCGGCCAGCGCGGTCTGGGCCAGGCGCTCGGTCCGGATGGCCAACCGCTGCCTTCCGCCGCCGCTGAAGCTGTGGGCGGCAGGCAGGGGGGACGCCAGGGCGGGGGCAGGCAGGGCGGAGC
>DATLLQ010000260.1:0-10104 GCA_035537775.1 Vicinamibacterales bacterium
TTGCGAAGGACATGGCCGCGAAGACGCTGCTGCTGTCTGGCGGGAAGTAGACGGACATCTGGAGGCAGATACGTGCACAGACGAGGGATCCTGAGGTCAGCAGTCATCGCGGCCGCCTCCGCGCTCGGCTTCGGGCGGTTCGCCAGGCCGGCGCGCGCGCAGACAAAGCACATCCGCCTCTACGTCGAGATGGACGTCGCGCCCGCGCGCGAGAAAGAGATGCTGGATACGTTCCACAACGTGTTCGTGCCCGAGGCGGTGAAGCACGAGGGGTACATCCGCGTGAAGATGCTCAAGCGCCGCTCCTTCATCCAGGGGATGGCGCCGAAACAGCACAACTACCGCTTCGAGCTGGAGTTTGAAAGCGAGGATCTGCGTCAGAAATGGATCGCCTCGGCCGGGCATCAGCGCGTGTGGCCGCAGGTCGAAAAGACGATGACCACGCTCAAGGATTACCCGGTCGTTCTGTACGACGAGGTCTGAAGTACGCAGACGCAGAGGATGACCAGTCTGGTCAGGTTATTCCGCGTCGGCATACTTGTTATGCACGTTGACAGGTCGCGACTGAACGGCGAGGCTGCCGCACACGCGTACGCCGCTGTCGACGTGCGCTTCATAGAGACAGGAGAGTACTTATGGGTCGGCTATCCCCGGTTCTGATGATGCTGCTGCGTGTTGGCGCTTTTGCCGCCTGTCTGCAGCTTGCGGTCGCGTATCCGTTTGTCGCGGCGGCACAACAGCCTGCGCAGCAGCCGGCCGGAGCCGCGGCGCAGCAGCCGGCAGCGCCGGCGGTGCCTGGCGCTCCCGCGGCCCAGGCGCCCGGGCGTGGGCGCGGCCCGCAACCGGTCGATTCACGCGTCCAGATCCGGACCCACCATTTCGCTGACACGAATGAGGACATCCCGTACGCGCTGTTCGTGTCATCGAAGGTGAAGAAGGGCCAGAAGGCGCCGATGATCGTGACGCTGCACGGGCTGGGCGGCACGCATACGACGATGATGCGCCCCAACGCGATCGATCTCGCGGAAGCTGGCGGCTACATCCTGCTGGCGCCGATGGGCTACAACCCCCGCGGCTGGTTCGGCGCGCCTGCGCCACAGGGACGCCGCGGCGCTCCGCCGGCGAATGCAGCACCGAACTCGGCAGCCCCGAACGCGGCAGCCCCGAACGCCGCAGCGCCAAACGCGGCCCCGCCCAATCCGGCGGCGCCAAACCAGACGGCGGCGGCTCCGCAGGGACGACGTGGTGGGGGGCCGGGTGGGGCGAATCCCAACGATCCGCCGAACCTGCGCGAGCTGAGTGAGAAGGAAACGCTGCAGGTGATCGAGCTCGTGCGGAAGGAATTCACGGTCGATGACAATCGCACCTACGTCATGGGCCATTCGATGGGCGGCGCCGGCACGCTGTACCTCGCGATCAAATACCCGCAGCGGTGGGCCGCTGCCGCTGCCATCGCGCCGGCCGCGTTCAGCGTCGATAAGGAAGGGCTTTCCAAGATCCCGAAGATGCCGGTCATGGTCGTGCACGGCGATATGGACACCGTCGTCCCGACGTCGGTCGGCCGGGCATGGGTCGACGCGATGAAATCGCTGAACATGAACTACCAGTACATCGAGGTACCTGGCGGGGACCACGGGAGCGTGATCTCATCGCATCAGGCGGACATCTTTGCGTTCTTCGCCAAGCACTCGCGCTAATTGGAACCGGACAAGAGTCCATCAAGGTGCGTGGACGAAGGCCTGATGGTTCGATGATGAAACGGATGCTCGTCACCGCCGCGGTCGTCATGGCCGCTCAGGCGGTGACGGCCCAGTCGCCGATCCCGCGGTACGAGGTGAAACGCGCGCCGGTCGCGCCAGCCATTGACGGCAAGCTGGACGAGCCGGCGTGGACGGCAGCGCCGGCGGTGACGCTGCAGTTCCTGTGGGAATCGCAGACGGGCGCAAAACAGACGACGCGCGCGCGCCTCCTCTGGGACGCGCAGGCGCTGTACGTCGGCTTCGATGCCGATGATGCGGATATCACCGCGCAGTTCCAGCAGCGCGACGATCCGACCTACCGCGACGACGCGGTCGAGGTATTCATCAACCCGAACCCGCAGCAGGAGGTCGTGTATTACGGCTTCGAGATGAACGCGCGCGGCGTGCTGTACGACTATCTGAATTACAACAGCCGCACGCTGTTCAAGCGGTTCGACGCCACTGGCGTGAAGATCGCGACGTCGCTGCGTGGATCGCTGAACGTTCGCACCGACACCGACAGCGGATGGAGCCTCGAGGCGATGATCCCATGGCCGAACTTCGAGGAACTGTCGCGTCGGCCGCCGGCGGCTGGAGCCGTCTGGAAAGTGAACTTCAATCGCTGGGACGGGGTCGAGCCGAACCGCCGCATGAGCATCTGGTCCGACCCGCAGAACGACCAGTCATGGCCGCACGTTCCGTCGCGGTTCGGCGAGATCGTGTTCGTTCAGTAAACCATCCTGTCCGTTGTGATGCCGGTACTCAGCGCAGGGAGTGAGCATTTGCCGGCGCGCGAGGTGCGGGAGCTCCCGGCGCCGCCGCGCAACTACTGGCGTCTGGTCGGCCCCGGCATTGTGGCTGGCGGCGTCGGTTTGTCGTCCGGCGAGTTCGTCCTGTGGCCGTACATCGCGTCGCAGGTAGGGCTCGTACTGCTCTGGGGCGCTTTCGTCGGCGTCGTCACACAGTTCTTCATCAACATGGAAGTCGAGCGCTACACGCTCGCGACGGGCGAGACGGTGCTCACCGGATTCAACCGCTTCTGGCGCCATTGGGGGCTCCTGTTCGCCGTCATGGGCTACTTCGCGAACCTCTGGCCCGGGTGGGCGATCAGCTCCGCGACGCTCACGAGCTATCTCTTTGGCGGCAATCCCACGACGATCGGTGTCGTCACACTGCTCGTCATCGGCTTCTCGCTCACATTCGCCCCGGTCGTCTACGTCGCTCTCGAGCGGCTGATCTTCGTCAAGGTCGCCGCGGTGCTCGTGTTCGTCGTGCTTGCCGTCGCCTTCGCGATCAGGCCCGAATCGTGGGCCGCGCTGCCCGAGGGATTCACCCAGATCGGCACCATGCCGGCAGGGCTCGGGATTGCGCTCGTGTTCAGCGCCGTTGCCTTCGCCGGATCGGGCGGCGCGCAGAACTTGTGTCAGAGCAACTGGATTCGCGACAAAGGGTTCGGCATGGGTCAGTACGTGCCGCGCCTCGTCAGCCCGGTGACCGGTGTGCCGCAGGCGAAGGAGACCGCGACGAGCTACATCTTCGAGATGACGGCGGCCAATCTGACGCGGTGGAACAGCTGGTGGCGTTTCGCCAACGTGGAACAGGTCTTCAGTTTCGTCCTCGTGACGGTCGTCACCATTGCGCTGACATCACTGCTCGCGCACTCGACGGTGTTCGGTCAGCCGGACCTGGCGAACAACGTCTCGTTCCTCCGCACCGAGGCACAGCAGCTGCAGCAGATGGTGGGGCCGTGGTTCGGCATGCTGTTTCTTGCCGTCGGCGCGTTTGCGCTCTTCGGATCGGCGATGGGCATCATCGATTACACCAGCCGCCTTGCTGCCGACATCCTGAAGACGACGTATCTGCCGCGGGTCTCCGAGAGCCGCGCCTACTTCTGGCTCGTCTGGGGGATGGTGGGCCTGGGGTGCGCCATTCTGCTTGCCGGTCTCTCCCAGCCGATCACGCTGCTCGTCATCTCCGCGTCCACCGGCGGGACGATGATGTTCCTGTACTCGTTCATGCTGATCGCGCTGAACCGGCGGATGCTGCCGCACCCGATCCGCATTGGCCGGATCAGAACCGCCGCGCTGCTCTGGTCCACGCTGATGTTCGGATCGCTGGCGATCCTCACTATCTATACGCAGATCCAGACACTGCTTCGCTGACTGCCCGATGAGAGCGCTGCTCCTGTCCGAGTACAAGACGCTGTCAGTTGTCGACATGCCCGTGCCGGCCATCGCGGACGATGAAGCACTGGTCCGCGTGAGGGCGTGTGGCGTGTGCGGCAGCGACATCCACGGTTATGACGGCTCGACCGGGCGCCGCATCCCGCCGCTGGTGATGGGACACGAGGCCGCCGGCGTGATCGAGCAGGTTGGCAAGCGTGTCGAAGGCTTCGCGCCGGGCGATCGCGTCACCTTCGACTCGATGGTGTCGTGCGGCGCGTGCGACTTCTGCCACCGCGGTCAGATCAATCTGTGCGACAACCGGATGGTGCTGGGGGTGTCGTGCGCAGACTACCGGCGCCACGGCGCGTTCGCCGAGTACGTGTCCGTGCCGGCGCGCATCCTCTATAAATTGCCAGAGAACCTGCCGTTCGAGCGGGCCGCGCTGACGGAAGCGGTGTCGATCGCGATGCATGCCGTCAACCGGTACGTTCCTGCAGCGGACGACACGGCGATCGTCGTCGGCGCCGGGATGATCGGTCTGCTCACCATTCAGGTGCTGAAGGCGAGGGGAGTCCGAACAATCGTGGCGGTCGACCTGGACCCGCGGAAGCTCGAACTGGCGCGACGGATGGGCGCCTCGCGCGCGGTGGACGCCACAGTCGTTGACCTTCCAGCAGCGATCGCCGAACTCACCAGGGGGCGTGGTGCCGACGTCGCGTTCGAGGTCGTGGGCCACGGCGATACCGTGGCGAGTGCGATTCGCAGCGTCCGAAAAGGCGGCACCGTCGTCCTGATCGGGAACCTCTCGCCGACGGTCGAATTACCCCTGCAATTGGCGGTCACGCGCGAGATCGCGGTGCTCGGGTCGTGCGGGTCGAACGGCGAGATTCCCGAGTGTATCGATTGGCTCGCGCGCGGCGTCATCGACGTCGATCCGATCATCAGCCTCACGGCGCCGCTCGAGGCCGCGCCGGAGCTGTTCGCGCGACTGTACGACGGCGACCGGAGCCTGATGAAGGTGATCATCCAGCCATGAGCGGGTTCGATCTCACCGGCCGCGTCGCGATTGTCACAGGCGCCAGCCGCGGTCTCGGGCAGACGTTCGCCCGTGCGCTGGCGCGCGCAGGCGCGGACCTCGTCATCACCAGCCGGACGCGCGCATCGCTGGAGCCCTTGCAGGCCGAAGTCGAGTCGCTTGGACGGCGCGCCGTTCTGCTGGCCCTGGATGTACGGAGCGAGGACAGCATCCGAGCGATGGCAGCCGAGGCGGCGAAGGCATATCCGCGCATCGACATCCTGGTGAACAACGCCGGCTGCAACGTGCGAAAGCCGGCGGTGGACGTCACATGGGACGACTGGAACCTCATTCTGGATACGAACTTGCGCGGCGCGTTCTTCGTGGCGCAGGCGGTCGCCCGGCTGATGATTGCGCATGGGCGCGGACGGATCATCAACATTGGTTCGCTGACCTCGGTGTCCGGGTACGCCGGTCTCGGTCCATACGGCGCGAGCCGCGGCGGCGTGCGGCAGTTGACGATGAGCCTGGCGGCCGATTGGGGGCCGCACGGCATCACCGTGAACTGTCTCGCGCCCGGATGGTTCAGGACCGATCAGAACGCCGTGATGTACGACGACCCGGAGTGGGTCGCGTCGCTGGTCGAGCGGATCCCGGTTGGACGTCCCGGCAGCCCGACCGATCTCGAAGGGCCTGTTGTCTTCCTGGCGTCGGACGCCAGCGAGTACATCACCGGTCAGACGCTGCTGGTTGACGGCGGCATGTCGACGGGTACCTTCCGTGCCCTGCCAAGGCGCTGACGCCGGCTGATCGAAGAACTAGCCGGCGAACGTGTAGGCGGTCTTGACCGTCGTGTAGAACTCCGCGGCGTAGCGCCCCTGCTCACGCGGTCCGTAGCTCGACGCCTTGCGACCGCCGAACGGGACGTGAAAGTCGACGCCGGCCGTGGGCAGGTTGACCATCACCATTCCCGCGTCGGCATGCCGTTTGAAGTGCGTCGCGTATTTCAGCGAGGTCGTGGCGATTCCGGCGACCAGTCCCATCGACGTGTCGTTCGCCACGGCAAGCGCTTCCTCGTAGTTGCGCACGCGAATGACGCTGGCGACTGGCCCGAAGATCTCCTCACGCGACGTGCGCATGGCGTTCGACGCCTCGGTGAAGAGTGCCGGGGCCATGTAGAAGCCTGGCGTCCGCCGCTGCAGGCGTTCGCCGCCGCGCACCAGGCGCGCGCCTTCTCGTCCGCCGATGTCGACGTAATCGAGATTCTGCGCGAGCTGCGCGTCGTGAATGACCGGCCCGATGTCCGTCCCTTCGCGGCGGGCATCATCGATGGTGAGACGCGCCATCCGCGCAACGACGGCGTCGACGAACCGGTCGTGAATGCCTTCGGTGACAATCAATCGCGATGACGCGGTGCACCGTTGGCCGGCGGAGAAGAACGCACCCTGCACGGCGATGTTCGCCGCCAGGTCGACGTCCGCGTCGTCGAGAACGACGAGCGGGTTCTTGCCGCCCATCTCGAGCTGGCACTTCGCCAGCCGTGCCGCGCATCCCTGCGCGATCGAGTGGCCGGTGGCAATCGATCCGGTAAAACTGACCCCGGCGACGCGACGATCGTTGACGAGCACGGGTCCGATCTCCGGCCCGCGTCCCATGACCAGGTTGAACACACCGGCGGGCAGGCCCGCGCGGCTGATGATCTCGGACAACGCCCAGGCGCAGCCCGGTGTCGGATCTGCGGGCTTGAACACAACGGTGTTTCCGTACGCCAGGGCAGGGGCGATCTTCCAGGACGGAATCGCGATCGGAAAATTCCAGGGCGTGATGAGCGCGACCACGCCAATCGGCTCGCGCGTGACGTCCACCGTCACCCCGGGCCGCACCGAGGGGATCAGCTCGCCGGCGGTCCGCAGCGCCTCGCCGGCGTAGAACTTGAAGATCTGGCCGGCGCGCCCGACTTCACCGCGCGCCTCGGGCGTGGTCTTGCCCTCTTCACGCGCCAGCAGATCGCCGAGCTCGGCCTGACGCGACAGGATTTCGGAGCCGATGCGATCGAGGGCATCGGCGCGCTGTTGCGGTGTCGTCGATGACCACTGACCGACGGCCGCCTCCGCCGCGGCGATTGCGGCGGTTGCTTGATCCTGACTGGCCACCGCGTACTGGCCGATGACGTCGCCGGTGTCCGAAGGGTTGATGTTGTCCTGCGTCCGGCCGCCATCCACCCATTGGCCGCCAATGAAGTTCTGAAACATCCGTGAGAGCGTCCCTACCACGTGAATTGTGAGCCGTCCGGCCGATAGTAGGTCGGCCGATTCGGTCCCGGTTCGGTAATGCTGGCGACCAGCTTCACCCGATCCATGTTGACCGTCACGCCGAGCCCCGGTCGATCATTCGCATACAGCTTGCCCGCCTTGAACGTGAGGAACTCGTTGAGATACGAGATCGGCTGCGTGCCGTAGTTGTATTCGAACACCACCGATTGCGGATACGGGCCGAGGGCATGGATCTGCGCGGCCGTGGCGATTGGTCCGGTGAAGTGCGGAACGATACCGATGTCGTGCGTCTCGCACAGGGCGCAGATACGGATCATCTCAGTGATGCCGCCGACGTTCGGCAGCGAGCAGCGGACGAAATCGAGATCGTGGTTTTCCACCAGCTTGTGGAAGTCCCACCGCGCGCCCCATTCCTCGCCGGCCGCCAGCGGCACACTGGTCAGGCTGCGCAGCTTTGGGATGTCCTGAAGAAACGAGTCGGTCTGGACCGGATCCTCGACGAGATAGGGATCGAACTCTTCGATCATCCGGCAGCCGCGCAGCGCATCGGTGAAGGTGAAGCGCTGGTGGAAGTCGACCATGAAGTTGCCGCCGGGGCCGACGCCTTCGCGCGCAGCGCGGCAGTCCGCCTGCACCTGGCGCATGCGCTCGCGCGCGTCGTAGGTACTTGTGCCCTGCACGCTCGCGGCATCGAAACGGAACAGGCGCCAGCCCTCGGCCATGCATGCGGCCGCACGGTCACGGAGCGTATTGCCGCCGCCCCGGAACGTTGTCGTGTAGCACTCCAGGTAGTTGCGGTTCATGCCGCCGAGCAATTCGTACACCGGGACGCCGAGCGCTTTGCCTTTCAGATCCCACAGCGCCAGATCGAGCGCACCGAGGGCATGAAGCCGTTCGCGTCCGGGCGGGTAGTGGAAGGCGCGATACATGTCCTGCCACAGACGCTCGATGTGGAAGGGGTTCTTTCCGATGAGTCGCCCGGCACATGGCTCCAGCGTGTCGCGCGTCCCGCCTTCGCCAATGCCGGTGATGTTGGCGTCGGTCTCGATGGTGACGACCATGTTGCTCTGCAGCAGCGGGATCTGGAGCGGCATCACGCTGGGAGCTTCGTAGAACCTGATCCGCGTGATCTTGGCCTGCGGCAACGCAGCCTCGGCGAATGACGGGGGGATGAGCGCCGCCGCCGACGCTGCCGCGGTGGTTTTCAGAAAGGTGCGTCGATTCATGTCCGCACTACTTGCCGGGAAGGCCGAGGACCGGCTCTGGATCGGGCTCGGGCGCATTGCTGCGGCCCGGCCCTCCGCCTGGGGCCGCTCCGCGGCCAGGGCCGCCGCCACGAGGTGGCGTCCAACCATCGCGTGCCGGCCCGTTCTGGACCATCCGGGTGTCGGCGCTGAGGACGTAGCCGTTCAAGTACTGCGCGCCGGCGTTCCCGAAGTACTTGCCATACTTCAGCGCCGCGTCATGCACCTTGGTCAGCGCGTCCTGATACCGCGGGTCGTTCTGCTGCCAGCCGGAGAAGCTCACCAGGTCGTTGTTGCCCATCAGCACGACGTCGATGCCGTGGGTGGCCGCGATTTCCTCTGCGTTGGCAACGCCTTCGAGCGTTTCGATCATCACGGTGACGAGCATGTTGTCGTTCACGGTCGCGCGGTAATTGACTCCCGGCCACACCTGGCCGAACGACCCGCCGCCGGAGCTGCGCCGGCCATAGGGCGGGAAGCGGGAGAATCGCGCCGCATCACGCGCCTCGAGCGCATCATCGACCGTCGGCACGATGATGCCGATCGCGCCGAGATCCGTCGCCTTCTGGATGCTCGACTCGAGCGCGTCCGGCATGCGGATCATCGGCGCCGCGCCGTCACTGCCGGGGCACGTCAACAGCATCCGCCGGACCTCGTCCCACGACATCGTGCTGTGCTGCATCTCGAACCAGATGTAGTCGAAGTGCTTGCGCAGCTCGCAGTACAGCTCCGGGTTGTAGCTGGACAGCGTGTAGCTCGTGATCTGCTTGTCCTGGAACAGCAGCTCCTTCGCCCTGTTGTAGAACGGCCGCGGCGTGGCGGGATTAATCGATGCCTTCACCGCCCAGCCCCAGCCACGCTCGTCGGCCTTGGCGGGCGTAAGCGTTCCACCTATCGGCGGGCGGTTGGCGGTCGCCGCCGCGCCGCCGCCTGCGCGTCCTCCGCCCTGACCCCCACGGCCCGCTCCCTGTGCGGATGGTGGCGGAGCCTGCGGGGGGGCCTGATCCGGCCGGAATGCCGTGACGATCGCGGGCAGCGTAAGTGCGAGACCGGTGGCGAGAGACGCCGCCGTGACCAGGTGCCGGATGCTCATCGAAAAAACCTCGTTGGCTGTGCAACGCTGTGTGCACAATACGCACGGGAACGTAACACACTTTCCGCGCGGCGGTATGATCCCGCCGACGTTTCCGTTGCCGCCGGCAACGGCTTTATTGGAGTTCACAAATGCGCGCTGCCCGTGTGTCTCTGGTGCTCGTTGTCCTGTGCCTGCTGGTCGGCGCCCGCGGCCTGTCACAGGAGAGAGCTGCCACGCTCGACATCTACTTCATCGACACAGAAGGCGGGCAGTCGACGCTGTATGTCGGCCCGTCGGGCGAGTCGTTGCTGGTCGACGCAGGCAACGCCGGGGAGCGTGACCTCTCGCGGATTGCCGAAACGGTGAAAGCGGCGGGGGTTCGACAGATCGACCACATGTGGAGCACGCATTACCATGGCGATCACGTCGGCTCGCTTCTGGCGCTGGCGAAGCAGGTGCCGATCGCCCGTTTCTACGACCACGGCGCGCCGCACAAGAACGATCGGATCGTGTCGGCAGCCTTCCTGAAGTCGTACGAGGAGCTCAGCCAGGGGAAGCGGACGATCGTCAAGCCGGGCGACAAGGTTCGGATG
>DATLLQ010000261.1:0-6016 GCA_035537775.1 Vicinamibacterales bacterium
GCCGAAGCTGCCCAGCACCCCCGCGAACTGCTCGATGGACTGGCCCGTGGCGACCAGGCGTCCGGACGCATCATTCGACGATATGTTCGATCCGCATTGACTGGGTGTTCCCGGCTGTGCCGGCGCACAGTCCCGAGTGGAGACTTTCAATTGCGGCCCATACCTGCCATCCGACCGCGCCATCACGAGCGCGTAGACCTGCTCCTGCCGTGTCTCCGTGTGCGCCACCAGCTTGAACCGATCACGCAGCAGCGCGCGCGTCATTGCCGGATTGTCGGCCTTGGCGTTCTCGGGTGCGCGGGCAAGGATGTCGAACCGCTCGGCGCCGATCCAGCCAGGGCCGCCGGCCAATTGGAATTGACGCAGGCGGTAAGCAAAGACGACGAGCTGTCGCGCCGTCACATTTGCGGCAGAGAAGCCGCCAGGCCGTCCACTTGTCGAGGAGTTCGTAGCGCCGCTGTTGTTTGGCTTGACCGAGGCCACCTCGAACGCCACGTCGGCAGATGTGGGAATCGTCGATGGCGTCTGGGCAAAGGCGACCGATCCCACAGCAACGGCAATCGCGAGTGCTATTCTTGCCATCAGTCGGAAAGTGTAGACCACGTGCCCCCGCGATGAACCCGCGGCTCGAACGCCTTCAACCATATCCCTTCGAACGACTGCGCGCGTTGCTGACCGGCGTGCCGTCCGCCTCCGCTGAAGCGTCGGCGGACAAGGCTCGCACACCGATCCGCCTGTCCATCGGCGAGCCGCAGCATCCGACACCAGACTTCATCCGTGCGGCTCTGCTGGAACATCTCGACGGACTCTCGAACTACCCGGCAACCGCGGGGCTCGACGCCCTGCGAGAGACGATGGCTGCGTGGTTCAGGCGGCGGTATCGTCTGCCGCGGCTCGATGCCGCAACCGAAGTGCTGCCGGTGAACGGGTCACGGGAGGCACTGTTCGCGTTTGCGCAGGCAGTCATCGACACCACGAGCCTGGCTCGCCCCGCCGAAGCGCGAAGCGCGAAGGCGGGCGAAGGCGGACCGCTCGTCGTCTGCCCGAACCCGTTCTATCAGATTTACGAAGGCGCAGCGCTGCTCGCGGGCGCTGAACCGGTCTTCCTCAACCAGACGGCCCGGCACGGATTCGATCTGGATCTCGAGTCCCTCACAGATCAGCAGTGGCAACGCACCCAGCTCGTTTACGTGTGCTCACCCGGCAACCCGACTGGCCACGTCCTTGGCCTCGACGGGTGGCGGGCGCTGTTCGAACGCGCCGACCGTTACGGGTTCGTCATCGCCTCGGATGAGTGCTATTCGGAGATCTATCCCGACGAAGAGGCTCCGCCTCTTGGCGGCCTCGAAGCGGCCCATCGCCTTGGACGGGACGGCTTTCGCAGCCTGGTCGTGTTCACGAGCCTCTCCAAGCGATCGAACGTTCCCGGGCTTCGCTCCGGAGGCGTCGCCGGCGACGCGGCGTTGCTCAAGCGGTTTCTGCTCTATCGCACATATCATGGATGCGCGATGGGGCCGGCGGTGCAGCACGCCAGCATCGCCGCGTGGAACGACGAAGACCACGTGCGCGACAATCGGGCACGCTACCGCGAGAAGTTCGCGGCCGTTGGTCCGCTGCTGAGGCCGGCGCTGACCATCACCGAGCCCGACGCGAGCTTCTATTACTGGGCCGCCGTGCCTGGCGGAGACGATGAAGCGTTCGCGCGCGAGCTGTACCGGAGCGCGGGCGTGACCGTGCTGCCGGGTCGCTATCTCGCACGCGAGGCGCACGGCGAGAATCCAGGCAGCGGCTACGTGCGCATCGCGCTCGTGCCGCCCCTTGCTGACTGCGTCGACGCGGCTCGACGCATTGTGGAGTTCTGTCGCTGATGTCCGATCAGGCTGTGACCGCTGCTCACCCACTCGAACGCCTCATTGAAGAGGCCTTCGAGCGCCGTGCCGAAATCTCGCCGTCCAACGTGGACGCCGGGCTCGCTCAGGCACTCGACGAGATCCTCGAGAATCTGAACGCCGGCCGGCTGCGCGTGGCGGAAAAGCGGGACGGCGCCTGGGTCACGAACCAGTGGATCAAGAAGGCCGTGCTCCTGTATTTCCGCACGCACGACAACCACGTGATACCGGCCAGCGGCCGAAAATGGTTCGACAAGGTCCCGATGCGGTTCGGCAACTACGATGACGCCCGGTTTCGCGAGGAAGGCTTTCGCGTCGTGCCGCCGGCAACCGTCCGCACCGGCGCGTACATCGGCCGCAACGTGGTGCTGATGCCCTCCTACGTCAACATCGGCGCCTATGTGGATGACGGGACGATGGTGGACACGTGGGCGACGGTCGGCTCCTGCGCGCAGATCGGCAAGAATGTCCATCTGTCCGGCGGGGTCGGCATCGGCGGCGTCCTCGAGCCGCTCCAGGCCAACCCGACGATCATCGAGGACAACTGCTTCATCGGGGCGCGGTCAGAAGTCGTCGAAGGCGTGGTCGTCGAGGCGAATTCGGTGCTCGCCATGGGCGTCTTCATCAGTCAGAGCACGAAGATCTACGACCGGGCCACAGGCGAAGTGATCTTCGGCCGCGTGCCGTCAGGCTCGGTCGTCGTGCCGGGCAGCCTGCCGTCGGCCGACGGCAAGTACTCACTGGCGTGCGCGGTGATCGTGAAACGAGTGGACGCCGCCACGCGCGCCAAGACCTCGATCAACGAGCTCCTGCGGGCCTGAGCCGTGGCGACTGTCGGCGGCTCGTCCTCAGCGGCCATTCACGAACAGACGCTCGATCTGGCGAAGCGCCTGCTCGCCTGCCGCTCGATCACACCGGACGATGGCGGTGCGATCGAGCTGGTGGCGGCACGCCTTACCAAGGCCGGCTTCGCGTGTGAGCGAATCGATCGTGGGCCGGTGAAGAACCTCTGGGCGGTCCACGGGACCGGCGCGCCGCTCGTCTGCCTGGCCGGACACATCGATGTCGTCCCGCCCGGCCCGATCGAGCGATGGACGAGCGACCCTTTCACCCCGACGGAGCGCGACGGCTTCCTCTTCGGCCGCGGAACCGCCGACATGAAGGTGTCAGTGGCGGCGATGGTGACGGCTGCGGAACGCTTCGCCGCGGCCTCGCCGCGTCACAGCGGTTCATTGGCATTGGTGCTCACTTCCGACGAGGAGGGTGCGGCGATCGACGGCACCGCGGCAGTCGTCCGCGAGCTGCAATCGCGGCAGCAACGCATCGACACCTGCATCGTCGGCGAACCGACGTCCGTGTCGCGACTTGGCGACACGATCAAGAACGGCCGGCGCGGCTCGCTGAACGGCGTGCTCACCGTGAATGGCGTGCAATGCCACATCGCCTACCCCGAACGCGGCAGGAACCCGATCGGCATGGCGCTGCCCGCGCTCGCGGAGCTGGCGGCGATCGATTGGGATCGCGGCAACGAATATTTCTCGCCCACCAGCTTTCAGATCTCGGACATCCACGCCGGAACCGGCGCGAACAACGTGATTCCAGGCTCGCTTGCCGTGATGTTCAACTTCCGGTTCTCGACGGAGTCCACGGCGGATCAGCTCAAGGCCCGCGTGCATCAGGTGCTCGACGCACATAAGGTGGACTACGACCTGAAATGGTCTCTTTCGGGCGACCCGTTTCTGTCGCCGCGCGGGGGGTTGGTGGACGTGGTCAGTACGGCCGTGACATCGATCACGGGTGTAACGCCCGCCCTGTCAACGACCGGCGGTACGTCAGACGGCCGGTTCCTCGCCACCATGTCGCGCGAGGTCGTGGAGTTCGGCCCCGTGAGCGCCTCGATCCACGGAATCGACGAGCACGTCAGGCTCGCAGACATCGCGCCGCTCTCCGCCATCTACGAACGCGCGATCACAGCCCTCCTGTCGTAGGGCGCCCCTTCAGGGGCGCCGAGCTCAAGCCCTCTGTCGTAGGGCCCCCCTTCAGGGGCGTCGAGTGGACGTTACGGACGGACGCTCGCGTCGCCGTCGAATTCGGCACGCGCCGGCGTCTGTTCCTTTCCAACGCGGCCAATCACGATGTCCGCACGCGCGTAGCTCTCGGGCTTGACGGGCGCTCCTGCCATCCCGCGAAGCATTGCGAGCTGCCCCACGTGCGTGAGGGCGTCCGCGAGCGGACCTTGAATGAGCTTTTCGACCGGCTTCTCCACCTCACCGCGCAGCGACGCGTCGGAGGCAAGCGCTTCATCGAGCGTGGCCAGCCCGTTGAAGAAGCGAGCGACCTCGGTGTTCCAGTCGTCACCGCCCTCCGCCTTCCAGGAGTACTCACCGCGCACCATGCGCACGGCCCATCCCATCAGGTCCGCCAGGTGGGCAACGATGAGCACCGGCTTGCGGGTCGCGGCGCCGAAGGCCGTCCCGCCAAAACCCGGAGGGGCGTCGCGCAGCACCTTCGCGGCACGGTAGGTCAGCGTCGCGACGAGATGGCGCAGCACTGCCCGCGACGACTCAGTCTGAAGTGCGTCCACAGTGAAAATTCCCCCTTTTGGAACACGTTGTTAAACGGCGTGTTCCGTTCTGCATCTCGCGACGCATCTGAAAGAAACGTAAGGGTTTGCCCGAATCCGGCCATCGAGCATGTGCCATTCCGCGCCATGCCTGACTCTCCCGCACGGCTCGAGATTCTACCTAACCTATTGAAACGGGGCATCTTAGATGCCCGACTGGTCCGTGGCACTTCAGTTGCTCAGTCACGAACCATGGGACCCGGTCAGGGCCCCGTGTCGATGGTCAATCGCACGGAGGCCAGACAAAACTGGCAGGTGCATGCGGGGGGCAAGATCACCCGCATAGGCCGAGATGCGCACTCGCCGGTCGATCCTGGCTGGCGACGCCGCGCGGATGTGCAGCACTCGCCCGTCATGTCGCGTCTGTACGTCGGCACGGTATGCGCCGCGGGCGCTGCGATGCTGGTGCACGCGCTGCTTGTGGACGAGACGCACCCGCTGGTGCTGGCCGTGCTGCTCGCGGGGTCGATCATCGCGTCGCTCGCCAAGGTGCAGATGGCCGTCCTCGGCAACGGCGCCACGCTCAGCGCAAGTCACATCACGGATCTCGTTGCCCTCCTCATGGGCGGCCCGTATGTGGCGGTCATCGTCTCGGCGTTCAGCGGGTGGGCACAGTGCACATTTGGCAAGCGCGAGCGGAACCCGCTGTACCGGACGCTGTTCAGCAGCGCAGCGCTCGCCCTGTCGATGGGCGCCGCGGGCTGGCTCTACACGTGGCTCGGCGGAGCGACAGGGTTCGAGCCGCTGCAGCTGAAACCGTTCGCCGCGGCCGCCACGCTGTTCTTCGTGATGAACTCGGGTCTCGTCGCAGGTGCCGTGTCTCTCTCAAATGGCGACACCATTACCGGCGTCTGGTCGGATTTCTTCCTGTCGGTCTGGCCAAGCTACCTGATCGGCGCTGGCCTCAGCGCCGGCCTGGCAGTCGGGCTGAAGGAACAGGACTACTGGATGATCCCGCTGCTGGCGGGAACGCTGGCCGTGCTGCACCGCAACTATCAGGCCTGCGCTGCACGGATGAACGACGGGATCACCGATGAATTGACCGGGCTCCCCAACAAACGCTGCGCGGTGGACTACATCGAGCGCGAGCTCACACGCGCACGCCGGCGCGGCGTGCCGGTGGCCGTCGCGCTGATGGACATGAACGGGTTCAAGCGGATCAACGACCTGGGCGGGCACGCCGCCGGCGACCGTGCGCTGCGCCACGTCGCCGTGCGCCTGTCGCGCGGACTGCGCACGACCGACCTCTGTGCCCGCTACGGCGGCGACGAATTCCTCGTCGTCCTCCCGGGCTGCGATGGCGAAAACGCACGGCGCAGGGTTCGTGAGATGCAGGCGGACATTACAGCCAGCGGACGCGACGCGCTGTTGAACGAAGACCTCAGCCTCAGCGCCGGTGTCGCCCTGTTTCCGGATGACGGCACGACGTTCGACGCGCTCTTCGCAACCGCGGACGCGCGCATGTATCGCAGCAAGTTCGAACGCATGAGCCGCATCGTCTGAG
>DATLLQ010000262.1:0-32773 GCA_035537775.1 Vicinamibacterales bacterium
GCGCTCGTGCCAGACGCCGATGTCCACCGCGAACAACGCGGCGGTGACGACGATCGAAGGATTGTCGGCCGACGGCTCGCATCCGCTGCAGCGCGCGTGGCAGGAATTGGATGTCCCGCAGTGCGGCTATTGTCAGGCCGGACAGATCATGTCCGCCGCGGCGCTGCTCGCGACCATCGCCAAACCGAGCGACGCGGACATCGATCGCGCGATGAACGGCAATCTGTGCCGCTGCGCGACGTATCTGCGCATCCGCCAGGCGATCCACCGCGCGGCTGCGATGCCGCGCACCCCGCAACAGGTCCGAGCGGCCAATCAACAGTAAGGAGTAGCGCATGGACACAGTGCTCAATCGTCGCTCCTTCCTGCGGGTCACCGGCCTCGCCGGCGGCGGCATGCTGGTCGCCAGCTACTTCGATGTCGCGGACGTCTTCGCGCAGGCGCCCGGAGCGCCGCCCCCGGCTCCCCTGCTTCCGAACTCGTTCATCAAAATCGCGCCGGACGGCGTCGTGACGATCGTCGCGAAGAACCCCGAGATCGGCCAGGGCATCAAGACCAGCCTGCCGATGATCATCGCCGACGAGCTCGACGTCGACTGGAAGGATGTCCGGATCGAACAGGCGGATCTCAATCCGACCTTGTACGGCGCGCAGGTGGCCGGCGGCAGCACCGCGACACCGACCAACTGGACGCCGCTGCGGCAGGTCGGCGCCGGCGCCAGGCAGATGCTGGTCGCGGCGGCAGCGCAGACGTGGAACGTCCCGGCCGGCGAGTTGACGACCGCCTCCGGGAAGGTGATGCACGCGGCCAGCAAGCGGACGATCGGGTACGGCGAGCTCGCCACCAGGGCGGCCGCGCTCACGCCGCCCGACCTTGCGACCCTCAAGCTGAAGGATCCGAAGGACTACAAAATCATCGGCAAAGCGACCGGCGGCGTCGACAATCCGTCGATCGTCACCGGCAAGCCGATCTTCAGCATCGACGTCACCGTCCCGAACATGCTGTGGGCGGTCTACGAGAAGTGTCCGGTGTTCGGCGGCAAGCCGCTCAGCGCGAATCTCGACGAGGTCAAGGCGCTGCCCGGCGTCCGCCACGCCTTCATCGTCGAGGGCACCGCCGATCTGAGGGCCCTGATGCCGGGGGTGGCGATCGTCGCCGACTCCTGGTGGCAGGCGCAGTCCGCGCGCAAGAAGCTGCAGGTACGGTGGGAGGAAGGGCCGACCGCCCAGCAGAGCAGCGCCTGGTATGCGCAGCGCGCGCTGGAACTGTCGAAGCAGCCGCCGGCCAATTCGCTGCGCACCGACGGCGACGTCGACATGGCGCTGCAGTCGGCGGCGAAAGTCGTCGAAGGCGCGTACTCGTATCCGTTCCTCAATCACGCGCCGCTCGAACCCGAAAACTCGATCGCGCACTTCGCCAACGGAAAGCTGGAGATGTGGTCGCCGAGCCAGACGCCGGCCGGCGGACGGACGGCGGTGGCGAACGCGCTCGGCATTCAGGAGAGCGACATCACCTGGCACATCATCAAATCGGGCGGCGGCTTCGGCCGGCGTCTGACCAACGACTACGCGCTCGAGGCGGCGGTGATCGCCAAGCAGGTCGGCGTCCCGGTCAAGGTGCTGTGGACGCGCGAAGACGACATGACCCACGACCACTACCGCCCCGCCGGTTTCCACTTTCTCACAGGCGGGCTTGATTCGGCCGGCAAGCTGGTCGCGTGGCGGAACCATTTCGTCAGCATGGGCGAAGGCTCGACCTACTCGAATTCGGCGAACCTGACGGCGACGGAATTTCCCGCGACGTTCGTCGCCAACCTGGGCGTGTACTCGTCGTTGATCCCGTTCGGGGTCCCGACCGGCGCGATGCGCGCGCCGCGGACCAACGCGTACTCCTTCGTCTTTCAGTCCTTCCTCGACGAACTGGCGCACGCAGCCGGCAAGGATCCGCTGCAGTTCCGGCTCGATCTGCTCAACCTGCCGCGCGTCAACCCCGCCAACCCGCGGCCGGCGAACATCGGCGACGGCGAGGTTGATCCGGAGCGGGTGCGCGGCGTGCTCGAGTTCGTGAAGGAAAAATCCGGCTGGGGGCGGGCGCTGCCGAAGGGGCGCGGGCTTGGCGTCGCGTTTCAGTTTGCGCATCGCGGCTACTTCGCCGCGGTCGCCGAGGTCAGCGTCGACACCAGCAACAAAGTGAAGGTGCACAAAGTGTGGAGCGTCGGCGACGTCGGCAGCCAGATCGTCAATCCCAGCGAGGCGGTCAACGAGTCCCAGGGGGCGGTGATGGAGGCGCTGAGCTCGCTGATGTCATGGGAGATCACGATCGAGCGCGGCCGCGCGATGCAAACCAACTTCCACCAGTACCAGCCGGTGCGGATGGCACAGGCGCCGCCGGAGATCCAGGTGGACTTCAAGATCACCAACAACCCGCCGACCGGCCTCGGCGAACCGGCGCTGCCGCCAACGATCCCGGCGGTGTGTAATGCGATCTTCGCGGCGACCGGCAAGCGGATTCGCTCGCTCCCGCTCGCCAAGCAGGGATATTCGTGGGCTTAGATTTTTAGACAGAGGACAGAGGTCGGAGGTCGGAGGACAGAGGTCGGAGGTCAGAGGTCGGGGGTCGGAGGTCAGAGGTCAGAGGTCGGAGGACAGAGGTCGGGGGTCGGAGGACAGAGGTCGGAGGTCAGAGGTCGGGAGCCGGGGACCAGGGAGATCTCATAGAGTCCGCCCGACTCATTCTTATCGTGTCTTCGTGGCTGCCTGTTCCGTGGCCACTCTCAGGATCGCTTCGGCCGCGCGGCGGCTGGCGCCGGGGCCGCCGAGCTTTTCCCGCACGCGCTTCAGGCCGGCGCGAATGCTCATCACCCGCTGCGCATCGCTCAGGATCGCAATCGCCTCGCCGGCGACCGCCGCCGGGGTGAATGCATCCTGAATCAGCTCGGGCACGATCTGCTCGCCGGCAATCAGATTCACCATCCCGACCTTGTCGACGGTAACCAGGCGCCGCAGCAGCCGATAGCTGATCGGCGAGACGCGATAGACGATCACCATCGGCGTATCGTGGAGCGCGGTCTGGACGGTGGCGGTACCCGAGGCCGTCAACACCACGTTCGACGCGGCCAGAATCGCGTCGGTCTCACCCTCGAGCACGCGGATCAGCGTTTGTCCGCCCGCGGAGAGCGACTCGAACAACTCGTCGTCGAGATTCGGTGCGCGCGCGACCAGAAACTGCGCACTCGGAAAGCGCATCCGGATCTTCTTCGCCGCGACCATCAGGTCCGGCAGAATCCGCGTCACCTCGTTCGGCCGGCTGCCGGGCAGGATGCCGATGGTCGGCGACGACTGGGACAGGCGCTGAGCGTTCAGGAAGGCGGCGCGCGGCGCCGACGGGCGCGCCAGATCCACCAGTGGATGCCCGACGAACTGCACCGGCACGCCGCCGTCGCGATAGATCGCTTCCTCGAACGGAAAAATCACCAGCACCAGATCGGCAAACCTGCGGATGGCGACGAGCCGTTTGGCCCGCCAGGCCCAGATCTGCGGGCTGATGTAGTAGACCACCGGAATGCCGAGCGCCTTGATCCGGCGGGCCAGGGGAAAATTGAAATCGGGGAAATCGATCACCACCAGCGCGTCGGGACGGTTTGCGCGCGCCCACGCGACCAGCTTGCGAAGGGCGGCATACGAGCGCGGAATCTTCCGGATCGCTTCGGTCAGCCCGGTCACCGCGAAGTGGCGATAGTCCTCGAGCAGCATGCCCCCGGCGGCCGCGAACTGCGGCCCGCCCAGTCCGCTGACGGCAATCGCCGGATCGATCGCGCGCAGCTCGCGGATCAGCGCGCCGGCGTACAGATCGCCGGATGGCTCGCCGCACGAAATCAGAAGGCGTGCGCTCAAGGACCGTCTAGGGGCGCGCGAACAGTCGGGGCTCGAGTGGAGCGTTGATCGTGATGTCGTTCAGCCGCCGGGTCACGACCGGCTTGCCGCCGGCGCGCACTTCGGCTGCAAACGCGACGTTGAGGCCTTCGACCGGTCGATAGTCCGAGAACAGCTCTTCGACCAGAGGCTGGCCTGGCGCGCGAACCACGTAGGCCTGCTTGACGATCAGGCCGGTTCGCGGATCGACGTAGAGCACCAGCGGTTCGAGCGTGGGGTTCGAGAGCTCGAGCGCGTGGCGAAGCGTGCCGTCGGGGTCCTTGACGTCGGGCAGCAGCCGCGCGCGCAGCTCGCCGCGGTCGGCGGCAAGCAGCGCCGCAACGGTGTCGCGCCTGAGGCTCGACGCCATGTCCCGCAGCCCCGCGTCGGGCACGTCGTGAAGGCCACCGGGGTCGCGCACCCATCCGCGTTCGCCGTCATACACCTGCACCTGGAGCCCCTGCGGCGTCTTTGTCTCGACGCGCACCCGATTCGGATACTGCAAATAGGTCGTCGACTCAGCCTCGACCGCTCCGCCATCGGCGGGCGACATCATCTTCGCCGTCGTCACCGCTTTGATGCTCTTGATGCCCTGCAGCGTGGCCAGCCCGCCCTTCGCGGCAATCACCCTGTCGAGCAGCGCCTTGGCCTTCGCGCCCTCTTCGGCGACGATCGGCCGGTCCTGCGCCCGGAAGCCGGCAAGTACGAGGGCGGGAGCCGCGGCGGGACGGGCGGATGGAAACTGCGACAGTCCGACCCTGCCTGCGACTCTCTTGAAGTCCGCCGTGAGCAGATCGAGATTCTCGAGCGCGACGGTCTCGAACCGGCCGAAGCCGACGCCGCGCAGCTGCGGACCGAACACCGACGCGTTCCCGACCAGCGCCACCGATACCGCGTCGGGCTTCAGATAGAAGCGGGCGACCCGTTCGATGTCGTCAACAGTGACTCGGTTGACGCGCTGGCGGAACGTCTGGAGCTCTTCGAGCGGCAGGCCGTAGAAGATCACGTTCAGCACCTGCAGAGCGATCGAGTCGGGCGTCTCGATGGTCAGCGGAAAGCTGCCGGTCATGTACGCCTTGGCCGACGCCAGCTCGCCCTCCGACACCCGTTCGCGCTGCAGCCGCGAGAACTCGTCGACGATCAGCCGCAGCACCTCGCCGGTGGCATCGGAGCGCGTATTCGTTTCCACCACGATCTCGCCGTGCTCCTTCCGCGTCACCATGTCGGCCTGCGCCCCATAGGTCAGCCCGCGGTCGGTCCGCAGCACCTGATGGAGGCGGTTGCTGCCCTCGCCGCCGAGAATGCGGACGGCCAGATTGAGCGCCATGTAATCGGGATGGTTGCGCGGGATGCCCAGGATCCCCACCCGAATTTCGGTCTGCACCGAATCGGGCTTGTCGACGACAACGACGCGCCGGGTCGGATTCGGCGGCTCGACCAATCGTTCGCGCGAGACGTCGCGCGACTGCCACTGGCCAAACACTTTCGTCGCCGTCGCGAATGCCTCGTCGGCGGTGACGTCGCCGACGATCGCGAAGATGGCGTTGTTCGGCACGAAGTATTTCTGATGGAACGCCAGCAGGTCGTTCCGCGTCACCGCTGCCAGCGTCTGCGGCGTGCCGGTATCGGGCATGCCGTACGGATTGAAGCCGAACACCAGCCGATCGACCACCGCTGTGGCGATGTATTCCGGGTCCTCGAGGCTGACGCGAAGCAGCGAGAGCATCTGCTGCCGCTGCCGATCGATTTCCTCGCTGGCGAACGCCGGGCGCTCGACCATGTCGGACAGCATCCGCATGCCGGGCTCGAAGCTGTCCTTCATCACGATCATGTTGACGAAGCTGAGGTCGCTCGCCGCGCCCGCTCCCATCAGGCCGCCGATGGAATCGATCGCGTCGTTCAGCTCCTTCGCCGACCGTGTCGTCGTACCCTGATCGAGAAGGGAGGCGAGCAGGCGGGCCAGCCCCAGCTTGTCTTTCGGATCCGACGCGGTTCCAGTCCCGACCAGCATTCGCATGCTCACCACCGGCTGTTCGTGGTGGAGAACCGTGACGACCTGCAACCCGTTGGGCAGCGTCCGGATCTGGTACGGCGGGAACTTGATGTCCCTCGCGGGAAGCGGACGCGGCGGCCGCTCCGCCGGCCAGTCGGGAACCTGGGCTGCTGCGCCGCCGAAACCGAGCGACGCGGAGATGACCAGGCCACAGAGACACAGCGCCGCGCCGATCCGCTTCGTCATCGGCCGGTCCTCCCCGACGGCATGACGGTCAGGACCAGCCGGTTCTCGGGCCTGAAGTAGGTTTGCGCGACGCGCTGCACGTCGGCTGCGGTCAGACTCTGAAAAATCTCGAACTCGCCGTCGGCGGTCCTGACGTCTTTGTGGATGACGATCGCGTGGGCCAGCTGCATCGCCTTCTGCTGGTTCGATTCGCGGCCGAGGATGTAGTCGCGCGCGAACTGATTCTTCGCGCGCTGCAGCTCGTGCGGCGTAATCGGCTCCGACTTCAGCCGGTCGAGCTCCGCGATCAGCGCGTTGCCCGCTTCCTCCGGTGTATGGCCGGGTTGCACGATCGCAACCGCATAGAACAGGTTCGGATCCTCGATGATGTTGGCCTGCCCGAACGCCGTCACCGCCATCTGCTTGTCGTAGACCAGCGCCTGATAGATGCGCGAGCTTTGACCGTCCGACAGCACCTTGTTGGCGATGTGCAACGGATAGGCATCCATGTGTCCGTCCGGGACCACGTGGTAGGCCACGACCACGGCGGGCAGCGGCCACGCTTCCTGCACGGTGACGCGTTTCTCGCCTTTCGCCGGCGGCTCGCGCGGAATGTCGCGCGGCACCTCGTGCTCCGCTTTGGGGATCCGGCCGAAGTATTGCTGCACCAGCGCCAGCGCCTGAGGCGTATCGAAGTCGCCGACGATCGCCAGCGTGGCGTTCGACGGCACGTAGTAGGTGCGGTGAAAATCGCGGACCACCTCCACCGACGCCGCCTCGAGATCCGCCATGCTCCCGATGGTCGGGTGCTTGTAAGGGTGCACGGTGAACGCGTTGTCGTAAATGATCTCGTTCAACCGGCCGAACGGCTGGTTGTCGACGCGCAGCCGGCGCTCCTCTTTCACCACCTCCCGCTCGTTGGCGAAAGTCTCGCGATCGATCCTGAGCGTCGCCATGCGATCGGCTTCGAGCCACAGGGCCAGCGGCAGGTCGTCGGCCGGCAGCGTCGCCCAGAACACCGTCTCGTCCTCGGTGGTGTAGGCATTGCTCTGGCCGCCGCGGCCCGAAATCATCGAGGTATGCCCTTCGGGCGCGACATTCTTCGAGCCCTTGAACATCAGGTGCTCGAACAGGTGCGCAAAACCGGTCCGGCCCGGCTTCTCGTCCCTCGACCCCACGTGATACCAGAGCTGGACGTGCACGATGGGCGTCGAATGATCCTCCGACAACACCACCGTCAGCCCGTTGGGCAGCGTGGCCACTTGATATTGAAGCTTGGGAGGTGGAATGGCGGCCGACGGGGTCAGGCTGGCGAGCGCGACGATACCCGCCGCCAGCAGGGCTGCGGCCCGCGGCCGGGAAGTCAAGAAGACCATGTCGCGATTATCCCCCATCTTTTCCATGGGGCTGCCGGCGATTGGCGTTGATTGCGTTCAGTATCGAAGCACCCGGAAGCCGACCATCAACCATCGCTGAGCCGTGAAATCGAGCGGATCGGCATCGAACCGCCGTTCGAATCCGGCAAAGAACTCGGCCACGCCGGCCTCTCCGCCAATCCGGACACCGCCTTCGGCCACCCCGCCGGCCTGCGTGCCGCGCGTCGGAGTCGCCGAGTCGACGCCCATCAGCTGCCCGGTGCCGTGGACGAACACGCCGAATCGCGGCGTCAACGCCCGCCGCACGATGACGTCCGCCTTACCCGACCACACGTAGTCGGCATTCACGCGCTGCGTGGTGCCGCCGAGCTCGCCCTTGAAATCGACCAGCAGGTTTCGGAACGTGGTGCGCCGCAGCACGCGAACGCCGAGAATGTTCCACGCGACCGGAAACACTTTCGGCCGATCGCTCAGATGGCGCGAGACATGGTGGAAGAATGCTGCGACTTCAGTGCGCTGCAGTCGGTAGGACGTCGCGATCTCGAGGATGTAGTTTCCCTGATAGGGATCGAACGCACGAAACTCATTCCCCAGCACCGCCTGGTAGTCGAGGACCGACGTGGTTCGACCGACCACGTAGTCGACGATGTCGACCTCGCCGCCGAAGTGGGTGTCCCAGGAATAGCGTTGGTCGTCGTGGGCCAGGGCGGCGGCAGACAGATGGAAGTCATAGCGCGACAGGAACTCGGGCCTCGCCGGCGGGTCGGCCAGCGGCTGTTGCGCGACCGCCGGACATGACAGCAGCAGCAGGACACAGGTGGAAGCGAGGCGTTTGAGATTCAAGAATTTGCGGATGTGAGGATTTGAGGGTCTGAGGATTGGATTCTACCGTACTCGCTGTGCAGGGCCGGTGACCGTGCGCACCACGGGCCGTCCGGCGGCTTCCCAGGCCCCGGCGATCTGGGCCGCGGTGGCCGCGATCGACTTGGCAATCTGCTGCTCGAGGAGCGGCCTCGCGTTCGCAAAAAACCGGTCGAAGTACGCGTCGTCGTAGGTGCCTCTCCCGATCGCCGCGTCTTTGTCGGCCTGCAGCAGCCGGGGCACCAGCTGATGGCTGGCGAGGAGCGTGTCGAACGCGGCATCGCGCGGATTGGCGATCGGTGCGCTCGCGACCGGCTCGATGGTCAGCTTCGACTGGTAGCGCTCGAACAGCGCCGATTCGAAGCGCGCGTGCAGGCCGTTCTGTCCCGTCAGCTGGCCGTCGTTGTTGTTGCTGGCATGCAGCGGCATGTGCGCATCCTGGAGGTAGTGGCTGACGACCGCTGAGAACAGCACCACGTCGTTTGGCGCATAGATGAAGTTGCGTCTGAACCCGTCGAAGGCGCGCCGCAGGTTGCCGAACTGTTCGGCGTCGCGCCATGGCAGCGTGCCGATGCGTTTGAGCGTCTCGATGCCGAACTTCTCGACGGCGGCGCCGTAATCGCGCGGCAGGGCGACGAACGGGTACGGTCCGAGATCGGGACGGCCGAAATCGAGGAAGTGGTTGGGGCCCTCGTCCCACCCGACCACTCGCCAGGTATCGGGATCGTTGACGCGGAGGACCAGCTCGTCGCGATATTGATTGAAGAACGGCTTGAGCCCGGCCGGGAGGAGGTCGATCGCGCGGCCCATGATGTAGCGATGCGCTGCCACGCCCCAGGCGAACGCCGGAGCCGGCACAAGCGTCATCACGAGCAACAGCAACCCGGATCTCAGCAAGCTGCACTTGACCAGGCGGACTGGAAGCAGGCCCGACCGAAGCCGGCCGGACTTTATCAGGTCCGGCATAACCTCCGGACTCGCGTTTCTCGTCGCGTCCGCCATTCGGGCGCGCGAAGAGAGGCGCCGCAGCATCACGCTAATATAGCAGGACCACCATAACCGCAGAGCGCGGGGAGTCCGCAGAAGGCTTGCCTGCGTCTCGGCGGTCTCTGCGGGAAACGTGTTTCAACACAGATGGACAACCTCACGCATACATTGTTCGCGCTGACGCTTGCGCGCACACCGCTTGGCCGCGCCCGGGGAACGACAGTGGCCCTCGTGCTCGCCTCAAATGCTCCCGACATCGACATCGTCACCACGCTCGGCGGCGCAGCCGAGTACCTGAAATGGCATCGCGGGCCGACGCACGGACCGCTCGGTGTGATCGGGCTCGGACTGGTGACGGCTGGGATCGTGTGGGCGGGACGACGGTTCAGAAGTCAGAGGTCAGAGGGCCGAGGGGAGAGGTCAGAGGGCAGAGGTCAGATGGCAGAGGGCGGAGGGCTAAGAGCAGAGCGCGGAGCGTTCGCCCCGCTCTTCGTCGCATCGCTCGCCGGCGTGTTTGCACACATTCTGATGGACCTGCCGACGTCGTACGGCACGCGCATGTTGAGCCCCTTCAGCTGGCGATGGTTCGCATTGGACCTGATGCCGATCATCGACGTGTACTTGTGGATCATTCTGACGGCCGGGCTTCTTCTCGGCGCGCGATCCCAGGATCTGCGGAAGAAGATGACTGCAACGGCGCTGCTGCTGATGGCGGGGAACTACGGCATCCGCGCCGTCTCCCACCAGCAGGCATTGGCGACGGCGGCCGAACGCCATGGGCCGGCCCTGCCGGCGCCGTGCGAGCCAGCGGCCGCGTTCGGCTCGCTGCTCGACTCGTGGCCGCAGTCGGGTGCCGCGCGAGCAGGCGCGCGCTGCCTCGTCGATACGGCGGCGATCCCATCATTCGCGTCGCCGTTCGAATGGCGGGTGATCGCACAGCTGCCCGACGGATATCTGGAGATCGACGGCAGCGACGCGGTCTGGATCCCGAATCAGTGGACGCCACTGGTGGAACGGGCCGCGACGACCCGGACCGCGCAGGTGCTGCTCGGATTTTCGCGTTTTCCCGCCGCGCGGGTCCTTGTGGAGCCGCCGGGCACGGCGGCCGTCCAGTTCAGCGACCTGCGCTTCTCAACCGGGCCCGACAATCCGCAACTGCGGGCCCGCCGGTCGACGTTGTTCACCGCGACCGTGAGGTTCGGCCCGCACAACGAGATCGTCGAGGAGAAGCTGGGACAATGACAGAGGCGTTACAGAGACTTCATAGTACAGACTTCAGATTGCAGATGGGATTGCAGCGCTGCAATGAACCTGCAGTCTCATGATCCGTTTAGGCGCACACATGTCGGTGGCCGGCGGGCTGCCTCGAGCGGTCGAACGTGCGGTGGTCCATGGATGCGCCGCGTTTCAGATCTTCAGCAAGAACGCCAATCAATGGCGCGGCCGCGAGGTCCCGGCGGCGGAGATCCGCGAGTTTCGTGCAAAGGTCAGAGCCGCCGGTCTCCAGCCGGTTGTGTCCCACGCGAGCTATCTGATCAACCTGGCGACGACCGATCCGGCGCTGCGACGCCGGTCTCTCGACGCGATGGCCGACGAGATCGACCGCGCCGAAACGCTCGGCCTGCTCGGCGTCGTCCTCCACCCGGGCTGCTATACCGCCGGCAGCGAAGCCACCGGGCTCGATCTGATCGCCGACGGCCTGTTGGAGCTGCTCGCCGCGCGCCGCCGAGGCAAGACGATGGTCATCCTCGAGCACACGGCCGGACAAGGCACGTCGCTCGGCGCGACCTTCGAACAGCTCGCCTATATCCTCCGCCGGACGAAGGATCACCGCCGCCTGGGTGTCTGCCTGGATACCTGCCACCTGCTCGCATCGGGGTACGACATCGCGTCGCCCGAAGGCTACGCCGGGACCTTCGAACTGTTCGAGCGGCTGATTGGCGTGGAACGGCTCAAGGTGTTTCATCTGAACGATTCGAAGCGGCCGCTCGGCAGCCGCGTCGACCGTCACGAGCATATCGGCCAGGGATTGGTCGGCCTCGACGCGTTCCGCCGGCTCGTGAACGATCCGCGCTTCCGCGGCCTGCCGATGCTGCTCGAGACGCCGAAGACCGAGGGCCGCCCGCCGACGCTGGTGGCCGTCGATCCGCTGGACCAACGGAACCTGAACGTGTTGCGCGGCTTGATGATCGGCGGGACGGGCGGGAAAGAACGGTAGCGCAGGACGAGCGTTTACTCTCCCGTCCTTCCGGCCCCTCCCGCCCCATCTCCCTCTCCGAACACCTCCGCCTCGAACCGCCAGATCTTTGCGCCACGCTTCCACGCGTGGGGCGACAGGCCGGCTTTGTGGCAGGTCTGGGCGAGGAACGTTTCTCGATCCCACTGCCGCTCGGTCGCCACCTGCGGCAAGAGCAGCCCTCGCTGCCAACCGTGTTCGACGACCAGACCATCGCGGCCGACTTGAATGTCTTCGGTCGCCGTCACCGGCTCGAGCGGCCCGAGCAGCGAGATCTCGATCTCGAGGCCGGACAATTCTCCGGCGGTGACGGGCGGGAAACGGGGGTCGGCGCTGCAGGCGGCGATTGCGCAGTCGCGGATCACCGCCGGAAGTGGCTGATTCGCCTCGAGGTGTCCGATGCAGCCGCGCAGCTCGCCACGGTGGTGAATCGTCACGAATGCTCCGGCGGCGGGCTGCGGCGCGGCAGACTCCGAGGCCGGCGCGGTTCGGGGCGTGCCTTCCACGTGGTTGACGATCGCCTCGCGCGCGATCTGAAGCAGTCGTTGTCGATCGGATTCGCTTGTCATCCCCAAAGCTCTCTACCACAGAGGACACGGAGGAATAACCGGTTCAGGCGATTCAGACTCTGTGTCCTCCGCGTTCTCCGTGGTGGAGGGTGTCAAAGTTGCCGATTGCCGCCGCCATGTATCCAACCACCGCTGACTTGTCGCCCGACACATCTCCCGAGTCGGCGTAATTGAGCACGACGGCGTCGCGGGCGCCAAGTTGGCCGGCGGCGCGCATGACGGCGACGGTGGGTCCGCCGCCGCAGGCATGTTCGGGCCGCACGGTCAAAGCGGCTTGCAGTCCATCCGCGTCGAAACGCGAAACGCAGTCGATCACCACCCGATCGAGCCTCGCGGCGGTGTCCGCATTCTGATAATGCGACAGGTCGGTGCTCGCGACGAGGAGCGCCCGCCGGCCGCGCAACGCCCTCGCGAGCCCCTCCCCGAGCGCATCGGCCGTGTCGGCATTCTGGTGGCCCATCAGCAGCGGAACGATCATCGCGTCCGGAGCCAGGTGCTGGAGAAACGGGAGCTGCATCTCGAGCGAATGTTCGCGCACGTGCGCGGTGGGGTGCTCGCGCACGACTGTCGCCGCGTCCATCACGTCGGCGGCGCACGCCGCGTCGATGCGGGCAACCCCGAATGGCGTCTCGAATCCGCCTGAGGGCACGATCGCGACGCCCTCGAAACCGACGAAGTGCGCCGGACCTACCAGGACCGCGACCTCGAACCGGCGGTCGCGCAGCAGCCGGTACGCGTGGGCGGCCACCGGGCCCGAATACATCAGCCCGGCGTGCGGGCACACGATGGCGACGAGGCCGCCGTCCAGATCGCGATCGATCGGCGCGAGGTATCGATTGACTGCCGCCGCGAGCGCAGGCGCGGATCCCGGATACCAGCTGCCGGCGACCGAAGGTTTGCGGATCAGCATCGTCGATCGTACATTGTAGAATCTCCCATGTTCAGCCGAGCGGAAGTTGAGGCCATCGCCAGTCTCGCCAATCTCGAGCTCGACGCGAACGAGATCGCCATGTTCGCGCGCCAGCTCGGCGAAATCCTCGCCTACGCCGACGAAGTGCAGCAGGTGGACACGCGCAGCGTTCCGCCGACCGCCAGCGTGCTGGCGCCGTTTCCCTCCGATCGGCCTGACGAGGTCCGGCCCTCGCTCGCCCGCGACGTCGCGCTCGCGAATGCTCCCGACCCGGCCGCCGGCGCCGGGTTGTTCAGGGTGCCTCGGGTCATCGGATGAACCATCCGGCCACGCTGCGAGCAATCCGGGACGCGGTACGCAGCCGCGCTCGATCCGTCGGCGACGTCTGCCGGGAGGCTCTCGAGCGGCTGGATGCCGTGGAACCGGCCCTGCACGCGTTCAATACGGTGACACGCGACCAGGCGCTCGCCCGCGCCGAGCGTCTCGATCGCGATCTCGGCCAGTGGCGCGATCGCCCGCTGGTCGGCGTGCCGATCGCGCTCAAAGACAACCTGTGCACGCAGGGGATCCGGACCACCGCTTCGTCGCGCATCCTGGAAACGTTCGTGCCGCCGTACGACGCGACCGCGGTGGCCCGGCTCGAGGCGGCCGGAGCGGTGGTGATCGGCAAGACCAACTGCGACGAGTTCGCGATGGGATCTTCCAACGAGAACTCCGCTTACGGCCCCGTGCGCAACCCGTGGAACCTGGAGGCCGCGCCGGGCGGCTCGAGCGGAGGTTCCGCGGCCGCCGTCGCCGCGCAGTGCGTCCCGCTCGCGCTCGGATCGGACACCGGCGGCTCGATTCGTCAACCGGCGTCGTTCTGCGGCGTGGTCGGCCTGAAGCCCACGTACGGACGCGTGTCGCGATACGGGCTGCTGGCGTTTGCGTCCTCGCTCGATCAGATCGGGCCGTTCGGCCGCACCGTCGCAGACACGGCGCTGGCGCTCACCGCGATCGCCGGACACGATCCCGCGGACGCCACCTCCTCTTCGTCTGGCGTGCCTGACTACGCGTCATCGCTTACCGGCGACGTGCGCGGCGTGCGTGTGGGCGTGCCACGGAAGTTCGTGTCCGAGGGCGTGGACGATCGCGTCCGCACCGCGTTCGATGCTGCGCTCGTCACGCTGCGCGACCAGGGCGCCACGATCATCGACATCGACCTCCCGCACGCGCGGTTCGCGATTCCGGTGTACTACCTCGTCGCGACGGCCGAGGCCAGCTCCAACCTGGCGCGCTACGACGGCGTCAAGTACGGCTATCGCTCCCCTGCTGCGAAAGACGGCTCGCTCAGGGTCATGTACAACCGCACCCGCGACGAAGGATTCGGCGCCGAAGTGAAGCGCCGGATCATGCTCGGCACCTATGTGCTGAGCGCGGGCTATTACGACGCGTTCTACCTGAAGGCGCAGCAGGTGCGGACCCTGTTGCGCCGCGATTACGACCAGGCGTTCGAATCCGTGGACGTCGTGGCGATGCCAACGAGCCCGATTCCACCGTTCCGCCTCGGGGAGAAGACAGCAGACCCGCTGCAGATGTATCTCGCGGATGTCTTCACCGTGAGCGTCAACCTGGCCGGCCTGCCCGGAATCAGCATCCCCTGCGGGAACGCGGATGGACTGCCTATCGGATTTCAGCTGATCGGACGGATGTTCGACGAGGCGTCGATCCTGCGAGTCGCGGATTCGTACGAGCGCGCCACCGAGTGGCACAAGGCAGTCCCGCCGCTCTAGCTCAGTACCGTGAGCGCTTCTTGCCGAGGGTGTAGCGGAACTTCGTCCACGGCACATCGCCCACCTGCAGGTCAGCGGTGCCGGTCATCTTCAGGCCGTCATTGCGGAAGACGAAGGCGATCCTGATGCCGCCAGGCCCGGTCGCCGTGCTGCCACCGCCCTGACCACGCCCCTCGACTCCGCTCGGGGCGCCCTGAGCGCCAGTCGAAGGGCGGCGTCCCGCGGGTCGCGGACGGCCCACGACCGCCGTCGCACGGAGCTCGTCTCCGACGATTGTCGACTCGACGATCGTCGCGCCATCGTCACCGCCAAGAAACGGCTTCATCGTGCCGGTGATCCTGTTGTCCACGAGCGCGAGCTCGAGCGTGACGGGCTGATCGTTGCTGGCGCCGGGAGGAGGGTTGCTGATCGCCCACGCCTGCGTGCCCACCCATGTGCCGACGAAGCGCGCCGCCGGCACTGGCGCGGCCGGAGCCTGCGCGTAAGCCATGACGGAGGCCAGCACAAAACTCCCAACGCCCAACACCCAACTCCCAAACACCCCCAGACGCTTATCTCGAAGCAGCTGTGGAAGCTGGGAGTTGGAGGTTGGGAGTTGACGCATTTCCCGTGCATCCTACCGCCAACTTGACCCGTCGCTCAAAAAGCGGTGTCATCGGTCGCAGTGCGGAGGATCCAGACCCTCGGGCTCGGCGCGGGAGCGTTGCTGGTACTGATTCTCGCCGGAGGTGTGTCCGCACAACGGGGCGGCCAGGTCCGGCAGCTGCCGCCGGTCTCGATGACGTGTCCGATGCATCCGGATGTGATCGAGTCGCGGCCGGGAAATTGTCCCGTCTGCCGGATGAGCCTCGTCCCGGTCAGGCTCGACACCTCCTGGATCTGTCCGATTCACACGCACACCACATCCGACAAGGCGGGGTCGTGCCCCATTTGCGGCAGACCTCTCGTCGAAGCGCGTGTCGCGGTCACCTACACGTGCTCGGCGCAGCCGGGGATCGACCGTCTCGACCCGGGCACCTGTCCGGACGGCTCCCCCACCGTCGCACGGCGAACGTTGCGCCCGCACGGCAATCACAATCCGCAGCACGGCGGTCAGTTCTTCATGGCCGCCGACAACTGGCATCACGTCGAAGGCACATACCCTCGCGCGGGAGTCTTCCGACTCTACGTCTATGACGATTACGCGCGGCCGCTCTCGGCGGCGAACCTGCGGAAGGTCGCCGCACGGGTCGTGACCGAGGAGCGCTACGACGCGAAGACACGCACGACGACCGATATCAAGTCGTTCCCGCTGCGTCCGTCACGCGACGCGGCCTACCTCGAAGCGCGGGTCACCGGCGCGGCCCTTCCATCGGAGATGACCGCCAAGATCAAGATCAAGCCCGAGTCGCCGGAGTACCGCTTCGACTTCACGTTCGCGGCTGTCACACGCGAGCCCCCACGAGCCACAGTCGCCGCCGCACGCAGCACTTCGACGAACCGGCCTTCGTCCGCGGGAGCGAACCCGGCTGCCGCGCTCACTGCATCGCCTGATCCCGCGGCGCAGGGGTCGCTTCCAGCCGCGACTCCTATTCCCGAGACGATGCCCGAGATCCTGGCGCATCTCAACGCGCGCAACGTCGAGATCCGGAATCTGATCCGCGACGGGAACTTCGCCGCCGTCTGGGTCCCCGCGTTTCAGGCCAAGGATCTGGCGGTCGCGCTCGAGCCGCACATCGGCCATCTGTCCCCAGCTGCACGCGAGGCAGCGGAGCCGGCGCTTCAGCGGCTCGTGCGCTTTGCCTGGCTGCTCGACGCATTTGGCGATCTGGGTAACCGCCAGCAGGTCGAGGACGCGTATGCGGCCTTCGCCCGCGCGGCCAGCGACGTCGCGAAGGCCTTCGGGGGAACTCCGTGAGAACACGTGTCCTCGGCTTCGCGGCGCTCCTGGCGGCGGCCGTCCTGACGTGGTCCGTGCGCACCGACGCTCACAAGCCGATCACCTCGCCGTTCACGTTCAGCGACGACGTCCTGCCGATCGTGAAGGAGCGATGCGCCGAGTGCCATTCGCCGGGTGGCGTGGCGCCGATGTCGCTGCTCACGCATGCCGACACCGTCCCCTGGGCTGAGTCCATACGCGTGGAGCTCATGGCCGGTCATATGCCGCCCTGGCGCGTCGAGGGCGCGCCCGGACGCTTCCGCAACCTGGCCCCGTTCACTGCGCGCGAGATGAACGTGCTGATGACATGGGCAAGCGGCGGGACGCCTCCGGGAAAACCGGATTCGGAGCCGGTCGCCGTCTCGAAGCCGCAGTGGACGCTCGGCAGTCCGGACATGGCCGTCCCGCTGCGCGCGGTCACCATCGGAGGCGACGTTCAAACGCAGACCGAAGAATTCCGGGTCCCACTCACAGGGCGGCCGCTCCGCGCGGTCGATCTCCTGCCGGGCAACGCGTCGATCGTCAGACGAGCCACGATGTCGATTCGCGCGATCGCGGACGCTCGCGCCGCCGGCATCAACCCCGAACGTCTCGTGGCGTTGTGGCTGCCTGGCGATCACCCCGTCGCGCTCGATCCGGGAACGGGCTTCCAGGTTCCCGCCGGCGCGGAGCTCATCGTCCGCGTCGATTACCGGAAGACGTGGCAGTTCGAACGTCAGGCCGTCGCGGACCAGAGCACGATTGGTCTCTACTTCGCGGACGCCGCGGCCACCGAGGTGCAGGTGCTGCGTGCGACGAACCCTGGCACGAGCGAATCATCAGCCGCCTTCGCAACGACAGTCGGCGAGGATGTTCGTGCCGTGGCGCTCTATGCGGATCCGGAGCTGTCCGGGGCGGACGTGAGGGTCGTGGCCGTCAGGCCCGACGGCGCAAGCGAGGAATTGATCGCGTTTCGTCCACAGGCGGAATGGACCAGACGCTACTTCTTCCGGGAGCCGATCACGCTTCCGCGCGGAACGCGCATCCAGGTCACCGCCTCGTTCGACGGCGACTCGCTGCTTCCGCCGGCCGCGCCGAGGTCGGAACTCCAGCCGGGTCCCCGATCACTCTCCCTCGCCCTGAACGTGGTTCGCGCGCACTAGCGGTCGGCCCGACGGGTCCACGATCCCTAGACGTCGATTAGCTCGACGCACTTCTCCAGGCTCTTGATCGGATCCTTGCCCGGTGACGGCCGGTACTCGTGCGACACCGGCCCGGTGAACCCGGAATCGGCGATGACCTGCGCGACCAGCCGGTAGTTCAGCTCCTGCGTCTCGTCGATCTCATTGCGCCCGGGCACGCCCGCGGTGTGGAAGTGGCTGATGTACGGCAGGCTCTCCTTGATGCGCGCGATGACGTCGCCATCGGCGATCTGCACGTGATAGATGTCGAAGAGCGCCTTGATGCGCGGCGAGTTGACGCGCTTCACGACGTCGAGACCCCAGCCCCAGTGATCGAACACCTGATCCGGCCGGCCCAGACGGTTGTCCGGGTATCGGGTGTTCATGATCTCCATCGCGATCGTCACCTTCTTGTCTTCCGCGTACGCCTTGACGCGGTTGAAGTACGTCACCGCGTTTTCCGCGGCCTGCTCGTAGGACATCCCGCGGCGCTGCCCGCCGATGGTGATCATCCGCTCGACGCCGGCGGCCGAGCAGACGTCAATCGCGGCCTTCATGGCCGCTTCGGTCTTGGCGTGCGCGGCCGTCTGGATGACGCCGTCCTCGAAGGTCACACCAGTCGATGGCGCACAGGTGCAGATCAGGCCGAACTTCTGCAGCGTCGGCCAGGTTGCCGGCTGCGCCAGCTCGAATCCGACGAGGCCGATGCGAACGGCTTCACGGCACTGATCCTCGAGCGTCATCTTCAAATCGCCGAACGTGGTCAGGAACGCGCCCTGCCTGATGCGCCCCTTGCGGGGAATCTTCGGGCCATTGTTTGGCGTGTAGGGCGTGCCGCCCTGCGCTGCGGGGGCGCCGCCAGCCCGGCCGCCCTGCGGGGCCTGCGCGCCAAGAATCGTGGGCACCGCGGCCACGCCGGCCGCCAGCGTCGTCAGAAAATCCCGTCTTTCCATGCGGCGGATCTTACCCGCGAACCTCCGTATAATTTCAGGCCTATGAAAAACACGTTCCTCGGCTCTCTTTTCCTGATTGCCGGCGTCGCGGTCTTCGCGCAGGCGCCGTACCTCGATCCGCGTCCCCCGAAGGCGCCGCACCAGAAACCGTCGGTGGCTGGTCAGTACCACGCCCCTGAGAACAAATCGAACGTGGCCTTCGACCAGACGACGGTCGTTCCGGCATTGCAGAGTCCCTGGGCCATCGCATTCCTCCCTGGCGGGAAGATGCTGGTGACCGAGAAGCTGGCCGGACGCCTGCGTGTCGTCAACGCCGACGGCACGCTCGTCGAAACGCCGGTCGCCGGCCTCCCCATGGTCGACGGACGTGGCCAGGGCGGGTTGCTCGGCCTCGCAGTCGATCCGAACTTCGCCACAAATCGGCTGATCTACTGGAGCTACGCCGAGCTGCAGGCGGACAAGACGAATAACACCGCGGTCGCGCGTGGACGCTTCGTCGATGACGCGGCTGCACCGCGCGTCGAGAACGTGCAGGTGATCTTCCACCAGGCGCCGTCGCTCAATTCACAGCTGCACTTCGGCGGACGCCTCGTCTTCGGACGTGACGGCACGCTCTTCATCACGCTCGGCGAACGTTCGATCACCGAAGGACGCATGCAGGCGCAGAAGATGGACAGCCTTCTCGGCAAGATCGTCCGGGTGAATGCCGACGGCTCCATTCCCAAGGACAATCCATTCGTCGGCAAGGCCGGGGTCCGGCCGGAAATCTGGTCGTACGGACACCGCAACGTGCAGTCGGCAACGCTTCACCCGACCACGGGCGAGCTGTGGGAGGTCGAGCACGGCACGAACGGCGGCGACGAGCTGAACATCGCAAAGAAAGGCCGCGACTACGGCTGGCCGACGATCGCGTACGGCATCGAGTACCAGGGCGGACGCATCACCGGCGACGAGCAGGTGAAGGTCGGGATGGAACAGCCCGTCTATTACTGGGATCCGAACATCGCGCCGAGCGGCATGGTGTTCTATACGGGCAACGCGTTCCCGGCCTGGAAGGGCAGCCTCTTCGTTGGCGGCCTCGGCGGCACCGCTCTCGTGCGGCTCGTCGTGGATGGCGAGAAGGTGGTTGGTGAAGAGCGGCTGCTGCAGGAGAACAAGGAACGCATCCGCGACGTCGTCCAGGCACCGAACGGCGATTTGTATGTGATCACCGACCCACAGGGTGGGCGCGGTGGCGGCCCGTCTCCGACGGGTCGAATGATCAAGCTGTCGCCGAAGAAGTAGATGAAACGGGTGCGAGAGGTGCGAAGGGTGCGATTGGTGCAATCGGTGCGAGGTGCAATGGGTGCCGTGATGATCGCGGCGCTGACGCTGTCATCCGTTGATCGCATCAACGCTCAGAACGCCGGCGCGCCGGACGTCGTCGGCGTCGGCAACTTCTCGCATATCGTTCGAGACATGGACCGGGCCGTCGCGTTCTACCGCGACGTGCTCGGCCTTGAAGTCTCGGCCAACGTCGCGTTCAGCCCGAACCCCGCAATCATGCGGCTCGGCAACACACCAGGCGCGCAGTCACGGATGATGGCGCTGCGCGTGCCCGGCTCGGACATCGGTGTCGAGCTGATCGAATACAAGGACATCGAGCGCAAGGTGCAGAGCCCGCGCTTCGTCGATCCCGGCGCGGCCAACATCGCACTGCGCGTCCGCAGCCTCGCGCCGATTCTGGCGAAGCTTCCCGGCTCCGGCGCGAAGATCATCACCGAGGGCGGGACACCCACGAAACTCAATAACTCGCAGTTCCTCTTCCTGCAGGACCCGGACGGCTTCGTCGTCGAGCTCATGGAAGGGCCGGCGCCAGCTGATTCGAAGGTCCCTGCCAGCAGCAATGTCTACGGGGCCGCCTTCGAGCTGACGGTCAACGACAGCGAACAGAGCGTGAAGTTCTACAAGGACATGCTCGGCATCGACATGCCGCTGGGCGCGTCGTTCAACGACAACCAACTGATGGCGCGCACGGCTGGTGCTCCGGGAGCCAGCTTCCGTCAGAGCCGAGCCACGATTCCCGGCACGTCGACCGCGTTCACCCTGATCGAGTTCAAGAACATCGCACGTACGCCGCTGTCTGGCCGAGTCCAGGATCCGGGCACGGCGATTCTTCAGGTGCGGGTGCGAGACGTCGACGCGCTCGTGAAAAGGATGAAGGCTGCGGGCGTTCCGATCGTCACCACCGGGGGCGACGCCGTCGAGATCAGGCCTGGACTGAAGATCGTCATCGTCCGGGACCCGAACAACCTGATGCTCGAGCTCATGCAGAACTGAGTCGTTCGAGTCGTTCGAAACGTTCGAGTCGTTAACGACTGGCGGAAAAGAGCCGCTTCGCGGGAATCTGAATCGGCTCGTTGTCGTTCCGGTTCTGATCGTTCACCGCGGTCCACGTCATATACACGGAGTGCATCTCGTCCCACACCTGCTGCCCCCAGGGCACGGGACGCGTGGGATCGGGGTTGAGCGGATTCGCCGGCGAGTTGTCGTAGCTGGCGAGATATTCCAGGATGCTTCCGCGCGGCACGCGCTCCGGCCTCGACAGCACGTAGTAGTTCTGCCACGCGTCGTCCCACTGCGGGATGTGCAGCAGTACCGAGCGCCCGCCGTCGGGCCGAACGACCGACGCGGTGCCGAGCTGCGCCCGCAGGTGCATGTGCGGACGCAATCCGTGAATCCGCGCATCGGCCGGAAACTGGAACACGCCGATCGCTTCGTGCCTCTGCACCATCGGTGGAATGACGATCGCGCTGTTGAGGACGATCGTCGTATTCACCTGCGTGTGCACCGGCGTCCGGGCGAAGCGGAAGCCGACCTTGCTCTGGTCTGTCGTCTCGGTGCCGATGGCGTTGTAATGCATCTGGAACGAGACGCGAGTGCCTTTCGGGAAGAACTTGCCGTACCCCTCGCGCCAGACCATTGCCTCGAGACCGGGCGAGTAGAGGTGCACGTTCTGCGCTCCGCCCGGCCCGTTGTCGCCGGGCATCGCCGCCGATGCAACGGCATGATGCACGACGCGACGATTGCCGGGCCGGACTTCGATCGCCTGGATCCAGGTGTCCTCGGGGAATTCGTAGTCGGTGGGCACGGTGAGATACGGGATCGTGCCGGTGGCCGGGAGCTTCACCGGCTGGGCCATCGTCAGCACGAGATCCGGCTCGCCGATCTGCCAGCCCTCGGAGAAGGTCGGCAGCGCCGGCGTGTCCGCCGGGTTTCCCTCCTTCGAGCCGCCGTCCACCCACGCGACGATCGTCGCAATCTGAGCATCGGTCAGCTGGCGCGCGTCGCGGAAGCTGCCGAAGTGCGGGTCCGCATTCCAGGGCGGCATCTGCCGTGAAGCAACGGCTTTCTTGATCGAGACCGCCCACGGCCGGGCGTCGCGGTACGACAGCAGAGAGAACGGCGCGATCTCGCCGGGGCGATGGCAGTAGGCGCAGTTGGCGAACAGGATAGGAGCGACGTCGCGGGCGAAGGTGACGTCCCGTGACGCTGGCGGTGAGCCCTGGCCGGACAGGCCGGACGAGTACATCGCCGACGCGGTGAGTGCGAGACCACAGTAGAGGATCAGTCGTCGCATATTCCTGGGTCCGGCTAAAGCCGGACACTACAGCGGGAGTTTACTTGAACCAGCCGTTCAGCGTGTTCACCTGGGACTCATCCGTCTCACCCACCTTCAACGGCGTCACGGCGACATACCCATTGGCAACAGCCCAGACGTCAGTCCCCTGCGCCGCACCGGACGTGCTTTCCTTGAACACATTCCAGTAGATCGTCCGCTCCGAGCCCGGGTGCTTCGTTTCAGCGAACGCCTCTTCCCCGCCGTGCTGCGTCGCCTGCCTGGTCACCATGTAGCCCTTGTAGCCGCCGGCCGGCATCTGCGGGATGTTGACGCTGAGAAAGGTGCGCGGAGGAAGTCCATACATCTTCACGCGGCGTGCAACGCCAAGCACTTCTTCAGCGCCGTACGGAAGGTCTCGCGGGACACCAGCCGTGGCCATCGACGCGGCGATCGCCGGCACGCCGAGCATCGCGGCCTGGCGGGCGCCACCCATCGTGCCGGACACGTATCCGGAGTAGCCGAGGTTGTATCCGCGGTTGATGCCTGTCACCACCAGGTCCGGCAGCGGCTTCATGATGTTGCGCAGCGCCACGTTCATCGTGCTCGCCGGCGTGGTGGTCAGGCCGATTGCCTTGAGCCCGTTCGGCAGCGTGAGGTCGTCGCGGATGATCGCGTCGCTGCTGCCGGCAATGGAATGCCCGGCGCCACTGTAGTTTTCTGCCGGCGCGACGATCGACACATCGCCGATCGCCTGCAGGATCTGCGCGAGCGCCGCGATCCCGGGTGCGCGCACCCCGTCGTCGTTGCTGACCAGGATTCGGTATGGGGGCGGCTGACGGAGTTGCTGCGCGTTTGCGGGCGCCAGGAGGAACGCGGCCGTCAGGAGCGCAAGGAAGATCCGGACTCGCTGCATGAGCAACGAGATTAGCAGGAATGCCTGACGTCGTGTCCCCGCCTCCGCCAAGGCTACGGCGGGCCTCGCCGGAGCGCTTCGCGCGCAGGCGGGCGGTTTAGCCGGACCAGGTCATGCCGTCCGTGCGCGTGGAATCAGCAGCCGGAACATTCCCCAAAGGACGAGGAACACCATCGCCAGCGGCAGAAGCGGGGTAAAGAAGAGAACCCCCAGGACCAGCATGACGGGCATGAACACCAGCCCTATCACCGCGCCGAGGAGACCGAAGACGAATTGAAGGATGCCGCCGATCAGACCGAACACCACGCGGAACGGCAGCGCGATCAGCCAGATTACGGCGCCGAGGACGAGCACCGGAATCATCAACGTGCCGCCGACGACAAACGCAGTCAGCGTCAGCGCAGCAACAGTGAGAAAGGTCAGCATCCTACACGCAGGTTACGCGCGGATGCCGGCGAAGGTTCCTGGATTGCCTACGGGGTTTCGGGCTTATCTGACTTGCTCGGAGGGACCTCGAAAAGCACGAGGCCGTGCTTGACCTCCTCCATCGCGAGCCGTTCGGCCTTGAAGACGGTCGGACGATTCGGATCCCAGCCGTCCTCCTCGTTCAGGCGAAGGCGCGCTCCGCGGCGAAGCTGCTTCGCGCGCATCGCGGCCACGTCGACGAAAAGGAAACGGCTGTCGATGGGCGGCGCCTGTGGGCGCTGGACCGGCTCTTCGACCGGGGTTTCATCGGGGACCTCGGCTAATTCGTCAGTCGGTTCCATGCGCCCAACAGTAGCACGAAGGGGCTATGCGGACACCGCGACGTTGATCGTCCGCGGTTTCGCCTCCTCCTTGAACGGCAGGGTGACGGTCAGCACGCCGTTCTTGTACTCGGCGGTGACCCTGGCGGGATCCACGGTGTTCGGCAGCGTGAACGACCGGTGGAAGGTGCCATACGCGCGCTCGATGCGACGGTAGTGCTCCTCCTTCACCGCCGGATCGAACTTCTTCTCGCCCTTGATCACGATCGTGCCGTTCTCGACCGTCACGTCGATGTCCTCACGCGACATCCCGGGCAGCTCGGCGCGCAGCACGAGGTCGTGCGCGTCCGTCTCGAAGATGTCCACGCTCGGCACCCAACTTCCGCGAAATCCGGTGTCCTCATCACGCAGATAGACGTTGCCGAACAGACGGTTCAGGCGGTCCTGCATGACCGCGAACTCCCGAAACGGATCGACCTTGATAATCGCCATGTGTGTGTTCTCCTCTTTGTGTCTGGCACCCTTGTAAGGGGTGCCCTACGTCGTCGTAAACACGCTTACGCGTCGACGACCTCTCCTTCCTTGACGTCGCTGTCGCCCGGCGAGGTACCAGAGGCATTCGCGGCGTTCGACTGCGACTGCTTGTAGAGCTGCTCGGCAACAGCGTGCGACGCTTTCTGCAGCTCTTCGCTCGTGCGGCGAATCGCCGCGACGTCCTCACTGGTCACCGCTTCCCTCACCGCGGCAACGGCGCTTTCCACCCGGTTGACGTCCTCCGCCGGCAGACGATCGCGGTTCTCGTTGATCGTCTTCTCGACCGAGTAGGCCAGCGTGTCGGCCTGGTTGCGTGCATCGATGACCTCGCGCCGCGCCTTGTCGTCGGCCTCGTGCGACTCGGCGTCCTTCACCATTCGATCGACGTCGTCCTTGCTCAATCCTGACGAGCCGCTGATGGTGATCTTCTGTTCCTTCCCTGTGGCGACGTCCTTCGCCGTCACGTTGACGATGCCGTTGGCGTCGATGTCGAAGGCGACTTCGATCTGCGGCACCCCACGCGGCGCCGGCGGCAGGCCGACCAGCTGGAAGCGGCCGAGCGTGCGGTTATCGCGCGCCATCTGGCGCTCACCCTGGAGCACGTGCACTTCGACGTTCGTCTGGTTGTCGGTCGCGGTCGAGAAGATCTCGCTCTTCCGGGTCGGGATCGTTGTGTTCCGCGTAATCAGCGTCGTCATCACGCCGCCGAGCGTCTCGATGCCGAGCGACAGCGGCGTCACGTCGAGCAGGAGAACATCCTTGACTTCGCCCTTCAGCACGCCGCCCTGAACGGCTGCGCCGATCGCGACGACCTCGTCCGCGTTGACGCCCTTGTGGGGCTCCTTGCCGAAGAACGTCTTGACGAGCTGCTGAATCTTCGGCACGCGGGTCGAGCCGCCGACAAGCACGATCTCGTCAATGTCAGAGGCTTTCAGGCCCGCGTCGGTCAGCGCCTGCCGCAACGGCGCGATCGAGCGCTGGAGCAGGTCGTCGACGAGCTGCTCGAACTTCGCCCGCGTCAGCTTCATCTGCAGGTGCTTCGGGCCCGACTGGTCCGCCGTGACGAACGGCAGGTTGATGTCGGTCTCCATCAACGTCGAGAGCTCGATCTTGGCTTTCTCCGCCGCCTCCTTCAGACGCTGGAGTGCCATGCGGTCCTTGCCCAGATCGATGCCGTCGGACTTCTTGAACTCCGCAACCAGCCACTCGATGACGCGCTGATCCAGGTCATCTCCGCCAAGATGCGTGTCGCCGTTGGTCGCCTTCACCTCGACGACGCCCTCGCCGACCTCGAGGATCGAGATGTCGAACGTGCCGCCGCCGAAGTCGTACACGGCGATCGTCTCGTCCTTCTTCTTGTCGAGGCCGTACGCGAGCGCTGCGGCCGTCGGCTCGTTCACGATGCGGAGCACGTTGAGCCCTGCGATCGTGCCGGCGTCCTTTGTCGCCTGCCGCTGCGCGTCGTTGAAGTACGCCGGAACGGTGATCACCGCGTCGGTCACCTTCTGACCGAGGTGGTCCTCCGCGGCTGCCTTCAGCTTCTGCAGGATGACGGCGGAGATTTCAGGCGGCGAGTACCGCTTGCCGCGCACCTCGACCCACCCGTCGCCGTTGTCGGCTTTCACGACCTGGTACGGCACACGGCTCGCCTCCTGCGAAATCTCCGCGTGCTTCCGGCCCATGAAACGTTTGATCGAGAAGATGGTGTTTTCCGGGTTGGTGACGGCCTGCCGCTTGGCAACCTGCCCCACCAGCCGTTCGCCGTCCTTCGAGAACGCGACGACCGACGGCGTGGTCCGACCACCCTCCTGGTTGACGATGACGAGCGGCTCCCCGCCCTCCATGACCGCAACGACAGAGTTGGTTGTGCCGAGGTCGATTCCTATGACTTTGCTCATTCTGATGATTGGCTCCGATCGAATAGTAACCACTATATGAGTAGATTGCAAGCATCTAATATGAGTTATATACACTCATATATTAGAAACTAGCAGTTTCTGCGCAATCCTCTGTTGACGAGGACTCCCGTTGAGGCCGTAGCCTTGGCCGGATGACTCTCACTGAACTCTCGAAGCGCGGCTGGGTACTGCTGGGCTCGGGCCTCCTGCTCGTCGTGGCCCTGCTGGCTGTTGGAAGGCAGGTCAACGGCTGGCTGTTTGGCGCTCTCCTGCTGATCGCGTCGGCCCTGATGATTCAGAGCCTTCGCACTCTCCTCTCGAAGAAGCCGCATCAGATCATCGGGAGCCTCACCATCCTCGTGCTCGGCTTTGTGCTCTGGGACCAGATGGCCAGCCAGCCGCGGATTCGAGTCGAGGAGGTCCATCTGCGCCAGCTGCCGTCCAGCGCGCAATCGGGGGTGGTCGAGCTTGTCCTGCGAAACGCAGGGGGCGTCGGCGCCGAGGTCGTCGCGGTATCAGCCGCGCAGGTGTCTCCCCTTTTCACCAGTGCCAGGGATCTGTCCCGGTCGCGAATGGAGGCTGACTTCAACCGGCAACTCGACAAGGCAGCGCCAACGCCCGCGACCGGCGCGCTTCGCGTTGATGAGCAGGGGACGGCGCGCCTCAGCATCCCGGTGCCGTTCTCAGAGCGCGTCTGGGTTTATGGGCGCGGCGAGTCGTCGGTCATCGTCGCCGCGAGAATCAGATATCGCGATCGCTTCTTCAGCCGCGAGAAAGAGTTCTGTCAGTTCACGAGCCTCAAGTCCGGCCAGTGGCTCTCATGCCCGTTCCTGAACAACTAGTGGGCTACCATTGACCGAGTGGCGCAGTTCCCGTTCATTCTGTCTACAGAAGCGCGCGAGCTCAGTGACGAAGTCCGCGAACTCTTCGAGGATTTAGCCGCCACTCTGCCCCCCGAGCAGCGGGCATACTCGGGTGAGTGCCACCCGACGCTGGATGTGCTGGAGACTGACGAAGCCGTTGAGGTCCTCGTTGACGTCAGCGGCATCCCGGCCACCGCGCTGCGTATCGTCTTCAGGGCAGGCGTCCTCCTCATTGCGGGGGAGAAGGCCCCTCCTCGAACGAGCGAGGACAGCACCTTTCATCTGGTGGAGCGGGAGTTCGGCCGCTTCGCGCGTGCCGTCCGGCTGACTGGCGCGTTCGACGTGGGCGCGGCGCGCGCATCGGTTGACGAGGGCGAGCTGACGATTGTGCTACCGAAGCTCATCGAGCGCCGCGATCAGCCGCATCGAATCGTGATCGCCACAGGTCCATCCGCATGAGAATCCTGTTCATCGGCGACATCGTCGGCAGGCCCGGCCGCGAGCTGCTGCGAAAGGGATTGCGCCGGCTGACCGAGCACTTCGGCGTCGAGTTCGTCATCGCCAACGTCGAGAATGCGGCTGCCGGATTCGGGATCACGAAGGACATCGGCGACTCCATCGCCGAGCTCGGCGTGGACGTGATGACGTCCGGCAACCACATCTGGGACAAGAAGGAAGCGATCGACTACATCCCGACCGAGCCTCGCCTGCTGCGGCCTGCCAACTATCCGGCTGGAGTGCCCGGGCGCGGAGCGTACGTCGCGCAAAGCGGGGACGGCCGCGCGGTTGGCGTCATCAACGCCATGGGCCGCGTGTTCATGCTCAGCATCGACGACCCGTTCCAGGTCGTGCTGCGCGAGATCGAGGCGATGCGGTCCCGCACGCGCATCATTGTGGTGGACTTCCACGCCGAAGCGACGAGCGAGAAGATCGCGATGGGATGGCATCTCGACGGCAAGGTCACCCTCGTCGTCGGCACGCACACCCATGTGCAAACCGCTGACGAACGGATCCTGCCGAACGGAACGGGCTACCTCACGGACGCCGGCATGACAGGACCGCACGACTCGATCATCGGGATGGAGCGCGAGCCGGCCCTCGCGCGATTCCTCAACGGCATGCCGTCGAGGTTCGAGCCGGCAACCGGCAATCCGCGTCTGAACGGCGTCGTCGTGGACGCCGACGACAAAACGGGCCGCGCGCTGGCGATTCGGCGCATCAGCTATTCAGAACAGGAGCTCCTGCTACTCGAGCCCGGCGTGGTGAAGCACCTGCACGATCGCGCGAGCGAGCCCGCGGGGCGCGTCGAAAGGTGAGCTCGTTCTTCGATCTCCCGTTCGAGGAGCCCGCCTTCGATGAATCGGCGGGCAAGCCCGCTCCTGACCCCGAGCATCACCGCGTCCTCACGGTCTCTCAGCTCACCGCCAGGATTCGTACGCTGCTCGAAGAACAGTTCTTCGAGGTGTGGGTCGAAGGCGAGCTGTCGAACTGCCGCGTCTGGACGTCGGGGCACATGTACTTCACCCTCAAGGACAAGAACGCCCAGATCAAAGGGGTGATGTTCGGATCGGCCCTGCGCCTGCTCCGCTTCAAGCCGGCCGACGGACTGCGTGTCGTCGCCCGCGGCAAGGTCAGCGTCTACGCGCCAAAGGGTGAATACCAGATTGCGTGCGAGCACATGGAGCCGGAAGGGCTCGGCGCGCGCCAGCTGGCTTTCGAGCAGCTCAAGGAGCGGTTGTCGGCGGCGGGCTTGTTCGATCCCCAGCGCAAGCGAAGCCTGCCGGCTCTCCCACGCAAGATCGGCATCGTGACCTCGCTCGAGGGCGCAGCCGTACGCGACATCATCAAGGTGCTCAGCCGGCGCTATGCGAATGCGCATCTCGTGATCCGGCCGACTCGCGTGCAGGGCGAGGGCGCCGCGATGGACATCATGCGCGCGATTCGCGCCATCGGCAGGGTCCGTGACGTGGACGTCGTCATCATCGGCCGCGGCGGCGGATCGATCGAGGATCTCTGGGCCTTCAACGAAGAAGTCGTGGCGCGCGCGATTGCAGGATGTCCGGTGCCGACGATTTCGGCCGTCGGCCACGAAACCGACTGGACGATCGCAGACTTCGTCGCCGACGTCCGGGCGGCGACGCCTTCAGCGGCAGCCGAGCTCGTGGTCTCGCGCAAGGACGACTTCTGCGCGCGCATCGATCGCCTCACGCACCAGCTCAATACGACGATGCAGGCGCGGCTGCACCGGCTCGAGGCGCGGCTGCGCATGCTCGAAGCCCGGTCCGGGTACGCCGGCGCGCATGGCCGAATCGCGATGCGCAGCCGTCACGCCGCGGAACTGAGCCACGAGCTGCGGCGTGCGGTACGAGCGCAGCTCGCGCGCCGTGAACGCGCCTATCATGCGTTGCGGCTGAAGCTCGAAACGTTCGACCTGCGCCGGCGGCTGGGCACGATCCGTGCGCGCCTGGCGACGGCTGACGGACAGCTCGGCGCGGCGTTCATGAGCGCTCACCATACGCGAAAGGCGCGGCTCGGAGCCGCCGCGGCAAGGCTCGAGAGCCTGAGCCCCCTGGCAGTGCTCGGACGTGGGTATGCTGTCTGCTGGGACGCGGAGCGGACGCGCGTCATCAGGGACGCGTCCACGGTGAATCCCGGCGACCGTGTCCGCGTCAGGCTCGAACGCGGCGAACTGGATTGCGATGTCAGATCCCACGATTAAGGACTTCGAAGCGGCGCTCACGGAGCTCGATACCATCGTCAAGAAGCTCGAGGACGGTGATATCCCGCTCGAGCAGTCACTCCAGCTCTTCGAGCGCGGCGTGCAGCTCTCGCGCTTCTGCCACGCACGGCTCGAAGAGGCCGAGCGGCGGATCGAGATCCTGAACGAGCGCGGGCAGCTGCAGGACGCACCAGCCGGCCTGCTCACCGACGAGGGCGACGCTCCGAAGACAAGGGGCAAGAGCTAGCGGGGTGGAGTACATCGACGCGCGGCGCGCGGAAGTCGAGCAGGCGCTGGCCAGCATCCTCCCCTCGATGCCGCACTGCCCGCCGGTCGTGCACGACGCGATGGCGTACAGTCTGCTGGCCGGGGGCAAGCGGCTCCGGCCGATCCTCTGCCTGGCGAGCGCGGAGGCGGTGGGCGGCGATCGCGCGCTGGCCATGCCGGCCGCATGCGCGATCGAGCTCATTCACACCTACTCACTCATTCACGACGATCTGCCGGCGATGGACAACGACACCATGCGCCGCGGCCGTCCCACGCTGCACGTGGTCGCCGGCGAAGGCATGGCCATCCTGGCGGGCGACGGTCTGCTGACGCAGGCCTTTCACCATCTGGCCGATCAGCCTGCTGCGAAGGATCACGCGATCGCCGCACGCAAACTCGAAGTCATTCGAGTCATCTCCGAAGCCGCAGGGCCGACGGGCATGGTTGGCGGGCAGGCCATCGATCTGGCGTGCGTCACGCCGGACGCGCAAGGTCGCCTTGCGCCGCCGCTCGACGAGGGCGGCGTGCGAGCGATGCACGGGAAGAAGACCGGCGCGCTGATTCGAGCCGCCGGGAAAGCTGGCGCCATCATGGGCGGTGGCACGCCGGCCCAGATCGCAGCCATCGACGAGGCCTGCGGCGAGTTCGGCCTCGCGTTTCAAATCGTTGACGACGTGCTGGACGTCGCGGGCGTTTCGACGGAGCTCGGCAAGACCCCTGGCAAGGATGCCGCGGCCGGCAAGCCGACGTTCCCCTCGCTCTACGGCCTCGAGACGTCGCGACGGATGGCGGCCGAGTGCCTCAAGCGTGCCGAAGCCGCGCTGACCGCGGCCGGAGTCGCCGATTCCCGCCTGCTCGGCATCGGGCGCTGGATTGTTGACCGATCGAATTGAGGTCCGCCTGAAGGCGGACACTACGTGCGTGGTGTCCGGCTTCAGCCGGACCGCATGATGAAGGCTCGTCTTGATCAACTCGTCGTCGAGCGCGGGCTCGCGCCGTCGCGCGAACGAGCGCGGGCGATGATTCTGGCCGGCCACGTGCTCGTCGCCGGCCGGGCGGTGAGCAAGGCCGGCACCGCCGTCGACGCCGACGCGCCCATCGAGCTGCTCGAACCTGACCATCCCTATGTCGGCCGCGGCGGCCTCAAGCTCGCGCATGCGCTCGATGCATTTCACATCGCGGTGACCGGACGCGAGTGCCTCGACATCGGGGCGTCAACCGGCGGCTTCACCGACGTCCTGCTGCAGGGAGGTGCGGCACGCGTCGTGGCGCTCGACGTCGGCCACGGACAGATCGACTGGACGCTGCGCAACGATCCCAGGGTCGTCGTCATCGAGAAGTTCAACGCCCGGCATCTGACCCCGGGCGATCTGCCCGCCCCCGTCGATATCGTGGTGATCGACGTGTCGTTCATCTCACTGCGCCAGATCTTCCCGGTCGTTCCCGCGCTGCTGGCGCCGGGCGCGGACGTGGTGGCGCTGGTCAAGCCGCAATTCGAGGCCGGGCGCGACGAAGTGCGCAAGGGCGTCATCCACGACGCCGCCGTCCACGAGCGGGTCCTGAACGAGGTGGCGGCGGCAGCGGCTGCGATAGGATTGACGGCAGCGGGCTCGACCCCTTCACCCATTACCGGACAGAAGGGGAACGTCGAGTTCCTCCTTCATCTCCGCGCGTCATGACCTCATCTCCGCAACCGTCCGTGCCCCAGATCGCGCGCGTTGGCATCGTCGCCAAGCGCGGGCTTCGCGCCGCATCCGATCATCTCGACCGGCTGGCCCGGTGGCTGCGCGAGCGCCACATCGATGCCGTCTTCGAGACCGAAACCGCGACGCTCGCCGGCAGCGGCGCGGGCGCGGCGTCGCATTCGCGCGACGAGATTCCGCGGCATGTCGATTTGATCGTCATCATGGGCGGCGACGGCACGCTGCTGAGCATGGCGACACGGATCGCGCTGGCGGGTCGTGACATTCCGATCCTCGGCGTCAACTTCGGGAGCCTCGGCTTCCTGACCGAGAGCCGGATCGACGAGCTCTATCCGGCGCTGGAATCCGTGATCAACGGCACGGCGCCGATCGATCAGCGCGCGATGCTCGCGGCCGACGCTTACCGCGCTCGTGAGCATTTCGACTCGCGCATCGTCCTCAACGACGTCGTGTTCGGAAAGGCGGCGCTCTCGCGCATCATCGAGCTGTCGGTCTCCGTGAGCAGCGGGCTCGTCACCAAGGTCAAGGCGGACGGGCTGATCATCGCCAGCGCCACTGGATCGACCGCCTACAACCTGGCCGCCGGCGGACCAATCGTTCATCCGCTGGTGGATGCCATCGCCATCACGCCGATCGCGCCGCACACCCTCACGAACCG
>DATLLQ010000263.1:0-9627 GCA_035537775.1 Vicinamibacterales bacterium
CGCGGAATGATGCGAGCTTTCATAGTCTGCGATCCTACGGGGCGTAGATGCTAATCGCATCACCGGTTCTGGTAATGCCTCCCGGTCAGGTTGCGACAGAGATCAGCCTGCGTTAGAGTTCCGGCCCCAAGCGTGAGAACACCCTCGACCCTCACTACCGCCGGATCTGTGACGACAATGCTGGTCGTGCTGCTGTGTGCGCCTCCGATCGTTGCCGAGCCGCGCGAGGAAGCGCCTGACCCTGCCGGCTACACCCTCACCGCCTGGACTGCGCAAGACGACGTGCTGCTCGGCGACGTCCTTGCGATCGCCGAGGATCGCGACGGTTACCTCTGGCTTGGGACCAATGGCGGCCTCGTCCGCTTCGATGGCGCGTCTTTTGTGAAACGCCCACTCGACGATGAAGCGGCGTCGGTTGCAGATCGGGCGGTCACCGCCGTGCTCGGCGCGCGCGACGGATCGCTCTGGGTCGGACATGGCGGCGCCGGCGGTGTCCAGCGGCTCAAGGGGGATGTTGTCACACGCTTCTCGTCCGACACGGGGTTGTTTGCCGGCTCCATCGCTGCGCTCGCAGAGGACCGCGACGGGATCGTGTGGGCGGCGGGTCGCGGCGGCCTCGCCGCCTTCCGCGGTGACAAATGGGAACGAATCGCGAGCCCCTCCGAGTTGAAAGTTGCGGCCGTCTACAGCGTCTACGAAGATCGTGGCGGGCGCTTGTGGATCGGCACGTCGGAGGGGGTCTTCTCCAGCGGTCCGCACGGGTTCGAGCTGCGCTTTCCACAGTCGACGTTCGTGCAGGACTTCGCGCAGGACCGCTCGGGTGCGATGTGGGTGACTGACACGCGCGAGACCATCGCGCGGCTCGAGACAGGTGAGGGGCCGATCCACGCGGCGGGGGCGCCGGTACCCCAGGCCGGCTGGGGCATCGCTGCAGATCGCAGAGGCAACCTGTGGATCGCCGGCCTGGGCGGAGGGCTGTTGCGGCTCAACGATCAGACGACCAGTCGCCCCACGCTCGAGCGATTCGCCTACGAGCAGAAGACCTCGGGATCGCCGCGAACGATCTTCACGGATCGCGACGGCAACGTGTGGGTGGGGATGCGTGCGGGCGGCCTACTGCGGGTGTCCGAGAACTGGATCCGCACGGACTTCCGGCTCGATGGCCTGACCAACGATGGCGTGCGTGCTATCCGCGCGGCACCTGACGGCGCCGTCTGGGTCGCGACCGGACACAGCCTCAATCGGTTCGTCGGCGGAACGCGATCGGCATTCCCGGTCTCCCAGACGCGCGCGCTCAACGTCGATGCAGCAGGCACTCTGTGGGTCTCCACGGCACGCGGCTTCGGGCGCTTCGATGCCGGCGCCAAGCGGTTCGTCGCATCCGACACGCTCGACGAGATCCAGTGGGAACAGATCATGGCCGTCGGCACCGATGCCGAGGGCGCTCACTGGCTGTGCTCGCAACAGGGCGTCATCCGCCAGCGCGGCAACGAACTGGAGCGCGTCTCGTACGAGGCCGAGCGCGGTTCAAGCTGTAACGCCATCCTGATGGATAGCCGGGGGCGCGTGTGGACCGGGTTCAGTCCCGGCGGTCTTGCCGTCTACGAATCCAGTGGGCTGCGTCGATTCACGGAGGCCGATGGTCTTGCCTCGGGCGCCGTGCTGAGCATCCTCGAGGATCAGACCGGAGACATCTGGATCGAAACCACTGCGGGGATCAGCCGCGTGCAGGAAGGGCGCGTCACGACGATGACCCGGCGCAACGGTCCCTTCGCGAACTTCACGTCAGCGTTCGTCCAGGACGACGACGGATTTCTGTGGGTGGGAATCGATGCGGGCGCCGCGATCCTGCGGTTCCATCGTCGCGAGATGGATCGCGTGGCGGCGGATCCATCGCACGACGTCGAGTACAGGCTCTTCGACCGCTCGGACGGACTGCAGGGCGAAGTGGCGTGGCAGCCGAGTCGCGCGTTGGGGGCCCGCGGCACGGATGGCCGCCTGTGGTTTGCGTCGGGCGCGACGCTGATCGTGATCGATCCACGCAGCCTGCCGCCGAGTCCGCGTCCGGTGGCTCCGCGCATTGACGCCGTCTGGGTGGATCGCGCACAGCGTGCGTCGGCGGCCCCGGCGCGGCTGCCGTCGGGCCCGCGCGAGCTCTCGATCGACTGGAGCGCGATCAGCCTCGGCGCGGCGTCGAAGCTGCGGTTCCGCTACCGTCTCGAGGGGTACGACCGGGAGTGGGTCTATGCGGGCGCGCGACGCAACGTCACCTACAACGGACTCGCCGCCGGCCGCTATCGCTTCAAGGTGAGTGCGACGTACGACGGCGTCTGGACCGACGGTGAAGACTGGGATTTCATTGTGCCGCCGCCGTTCTATCTCTCGGCGTGGTTCCTGATGCTGGCCGGGTTGTCGATCGCCGCTGTCATCGCCTCTGCGTCGTGGCTGCGGGTCAGGATGATTCGCGAACGATATGCGCTGGTGTTTGCCGAGCGCGCGCTCGTGAGCCGCGAAATTCACGATACGCTTCTCCAGAATCTCGCGGCGATCGGCCTCGAACTGCAGGGTGTGATGCGTCAACTCGAGATCGAGCCACAGCGCGTCCGGCTGCTCGAAACGCTGCGTCGCTTGCATCATCAGACGGCGCATTCGCTCAAGGAAGGGCGGGATCTCGTCTCGGCGCTGCGTCGCACGGGGATCTCGAAGGCGCCTGGCCTGGTTGAGACGCTCCGCGAATTCGCCGCGCACACGAGCGCTGCTCGCGGCACGCCCGTGCTGCTCACCGTAGACGGCGCCGAGCGCCGCTGTTCGGCCGACGTCGAGCTGCAGATCCTGAGAATCTGCCAGGAAGCGGTCAGCAACGCGATCGTTCATGGTCACGCGTCGACGATCGAGATCGCCCTCGCCTTCGCGCCGTCCGAGGTAGCGCTGCGTGTGCGCGATGACGGGTGCGGCTTCGACGTGAACGCCGCGCCGCCCGATCACCAGGAGCATCTCGGGCTGCTCGGAATGGAAGAGCGTGCCGAACGGATTGATGCCCGATTGTCGATCCAGAGCACGCCGGGCACCGGAGCCGTCGTCGAAGTGGTGGCGCCCAGTTGACCCGTTTTTTCGCGGCCGATACCATGCGCCAACACAGCACGACGTCGACGGATTCCGTGACACAACCAGAAATTCGATTGCTCTGCGTCGACGATCACCGCCTCCTGCGTAAGGGCGTTGCCCGCCTGATCGATCTCGAAGACGACATGACCGTTGTGGCCGAGGCGAGCAATGGCCAGGAAGCAGTCGAGCAGTTCAAGCGGCACACACCCGACGTCACGCTGATGGACCTTGAACTGCCGCGCATGGATGGTGTCGAGGCGATCACGGCGATCCGGCAGATCCGTCCCACCGCGCGCATCATCGTCCTGACGATGTATCAGGGCGATGAGGACATCTATCGGGCGGTGCAGGCGGGGGCATCCGCTTATTTGCTCAAGGACACGCTTCCCGAGGTGCTCATCCAGGCGATTCGCAGCGTTCACAGCGGTCGCCGCGTGTTTCCGCCGCAGATTCTCGCGGCGATGGAGAAGCGTGCCGGACAGACGCCGCTGACGACGCGCGAACACCAGGTGCTCGAGTTGCTGGCGACGGGAATGAAGGCGAAGGAGATCGCCGCGACGCTGGGCATCACGCTCGACACTGCCAACGCACACACCAAGAACATCTACGCGAAGTTCGGCGTTCGCGGCCGCACCAACCTGGTGGGCGAGGCGATCAGTCGAGGATTCATTCGGCGCGAGCGTGGGCAGGACGGCACGTAGCGTCCCCCCTCGCGCATCAGGCGGTACTGAATCATGAGCATGCATAGGTCGCAGAAAGATCGACGAAGGTTCCTGCGCGACTCGGCGCTGGCGACGGCCGGCCTTGCCGGAGGCATGGGGTTGCGGCCCGTGCCGATCAGCGCCCGGCTGCAGCAGGGGCGCACGGCGGCGTCGCGCGGCTCGGCGACGAACTCGCTCAGCCGGCAGTTCGCCGAATGGGTCGTCGGTCTGCGCTACGAGGATCTGCCCGCGGCCGTCGTTGATCGCGCCAAGGGGCTTACGCTGCAGAATCTGGCGTCCGCCCTGCTCGGATCGCAGACCGCGTCGGCAAAACAGGCGATGGCGTTCGTCGCGGACGAGGAAGCCGGCGTGAGGAATGGCGGCACCATCATGGTGTCGGGCGCGAAGGTCACCCGCGGCGGCGCCGCGTTCGCGAACGCCGAGATGATGTACGCCGGCGGGAAGTGGGACACCTTCCGCATGCTCACACATCCGGGCACGGCGATCATCCCCGCCGCGCTGGTCGCAACGGAGAATGCGCAGGTGCCGGGACGCACGTTCATCACTGCCCTGGCCGCGGGCTACGAAGTGATGGAGCGCATGGCGGCGGACTGGATCCCAACGGTCATGGCGCGCGGCTTTCACGCCGGGCCGGTGTTTAGCATCTTCGGCGCGGCGATCGCGGCGGCAAAGATCATGGGCCTGGATGCCGACCAGGTGCACGCGGTGATCTCGCTGTGCACCAATCTGGCGGGCAGCAATCTCGAGAGCCGCGCGCTGCGCGAGGGCGCCGCCGTCCGCAACGCGATGCTTGCCGTCGCTCTGGCGACGAAGGGAAGGGTTGGCGGCGGTGAAGCGGTGCTCGAGGGTCCGGCCGGCTTCTACCACGCCTTTGCCGGGAACAACACCGGCGAGCTGACCTACAGCTTCACCGGTGAGGACCGCACCAGTCTGGACCGGCTCACCACCGATCTCGGCTCGTCGTGGATGTTCCTCGAGACGCTGTACCGAATCTACTCGATACCCGGCTACAACATCGCCCACATCGACGTGACGGCTCGGCTCTGCGAGGAACACAACATTCGCTACCAGGACGTCGATCGCGTCGAGGCGGTGGTGAACTGGCTCGAGACGCAGTATCCGAGTCCGGCGTTCCCGACGCAGCGCGAGGATGTCGGCGAACCCCGGCGCGGGGGCACGCGGTTCTACAGCGCCTACGGTGTCGTGAAGCGCGGTTTCCCGATGCTGCCTGGCACACCGGATCCGCCGGAGGTGCTGGAGCTGATGAAGCGCGTGACGATCATCCCGTCGCACCAGATGACGCTGTTCGGTCCGCGGATCACCATCTTCACCAAGGACGGCAAGAGCTACACGCGGCAGGCGACCGGCCGCGAGTTCATCTGGGACTTCGACGAGGAAGTGAAGCGCATCTGGCCGGTGGCGCCGGGCCTGCCGATCCCGTCAGCGCAATTCGAGCGTCTGATCGCGGCGTGCCGCGAAATCGATCGCGCAGCAAACGCCGCCAGCCTGGTGGATTGGACACTTGCCGGTTGAGCCGCCTCACCAGAACCGGTAATAGCGCTTATCGAAATATCGACTAGACTCCTGGGGCTTTTCTGGACCTCGACAGAGGTGAGATGCGAGTCCTGGTCGCCTCCTTCACACGTGTTCTCGGGCTGATGCTCGTCTTCGCCGGCGCGGCGGCTGCGCAGGATGGCGCAGCTGTTTTTCAGGCGAACTGTGCGAACTGTCATGCCAGCGCTGATGCGACGCAGCAAGGGAGAAATCCGAGCATCGACACACTCCGCCGTCTCTCGCCTGAAGCCATTTTGAATGCCCTGCTAAACGGAAAGATGCGGATCCAGGCCGTGGCGCTCAGCGACCCCGAGCGTCGAGCGATCGCGGAGTTCCTGGGCGGCCGGGCACTCGAAGCCCCGAACGCAGGAGCATCCGTCAAGCCGTGCAATGCGATCGCGCCCTTTGGTGGCCCGTCCGGCACTGCCGAGTGGAACGGGTGGGGCAACGGTCTAAGCAATACGCGATTCGCCAAGGATGGCGGCATCGGCGCCAAAGACCTGCCGAAGCTGACGCTGAAATGGGCCTTTGGCTATAGCGGCGGCGTGACGGCGGCGCGCGCACAGCCAGCGCTGGTGGGCAACCGGCTTTTCGTCGCGAGCGACACCGGCGACGTGCATGCGCTCGATCCGAAGACCGGCTGCGCGTACTGGAGCTTTCGTGCAAAGGCGACGGTGCGGACCGCGCTCCTCGTCGCGCCGTACACCTTGTCGAATGGAGGGAACGGGTGGGCGGTGTTTTTCGGGGATCTGAGAGCCAACGCCTATGCGCTGGACGCATCGACCGGGCAGGTCATCTGGGTGCAGAAGGTTGACGACCATCCCTACGCGGCGATCACCGGGACACTGACCTATCACTCCGGTCGCGTGTTCGTGCCCGTGCAAGGTCTCAGCGAAGAAGTGCAGGGTGGACGTCCTGAGTACGAGTGCTGCACCTTCCGAGGCAGTGTGTCCGCACTCGACGTCGGCACCGGGGCCCTCGTGTGGAAGACCTACACGGTTGGCGAGAAGCAACAGCGCGGCACCAACGCGCGTGGCACACGTCAGTGGGGACCCGCAGGCGGCGGGATCTGGTCTTCTCCCACCATCGATCCGCGGCGCGGCGCCGTCTATGTGAGCACGGGCAACGGGTATGCCGATCCGCCCCAGCCGATGACCGACGCTGTGATCGCGTTAGACCTTCAGAGTGGGAAGGTGCGGTGGGTGAATCAGCTCACCGCGGACGACACCTGGACGCTTGGCTGCCGGGCGACGAACAAAGACAACCCGAACTGCCCGGCGACGCTCGGGCCCGACTACGACTTCTCTGCGTCGCCGGCGTTGACGACGATCGACGGGCGCGATCTGTTGGTTCTGCCGCAGAAGTCCGGGATGACCTACGCGCTCGATCCGGAGAAGCAGGGAGCGCTTGTGTGGCAGCATCGCATCGGCCAGGGGAGCGGACGTGGCGGCCAATACGGCGGAGCCGTTGACGAGCGTTACGCCTACTTCGGCGTGGGCGACTCGACGACAAACGCACCCGGAGGCATGGTCGCGGTCAATCTTGCGACGGGCACGCGCGTGTGGCGCACGCCGCCTGAAAAAACTCTGTGCGGCGCACCGGGCCGAGACTGCAACGCCGCACAGGGTGCTGCCGTCACCGCGATTCCCGGCGCCGTGCTTTCCGGCTCGTACGATGGCGGTTTGCGTGCCTATGCCGCCGACGACGGATCGCTCTTGTGGCAGTTCGATACCAACCGCGAGTTCGCGACTGTGAACGGGGTGAAGGCGAACGGCGGCAGCATGGATGGTCCCGGTCCGATCGTCGCCGGCGGACTACTGATCGTGAATTCAGGATACGGCGGTATCGCGGGGCGGCCGGGCAACGTACTGCTCGTGTTCGGCGTCGAGTGAGCACGCACACGGGTTCAATGGGGGATGCGTGAAGCTTGAGATGAGCGAGTTTACCCGGCGTCGTCTTCTGCGCGATGCGATGACCATCGTTGGCGCAGTGGCAGCCGGCGTTGTGCCGCATCCGGTATTCGCACGCCAGCGCGGCAACGCCGGCGCCGGCGGAGCGGGCGTGAACAACACGCTCGCGCTGGCGCGGGCCGTGAACCGCATGCGTTACGAGGATCTTCCCGCCAAGGCGGTGGAGCACGCGAAGATGATCCTCGCGAGCACGCTCTCGAGCGCCGCGCCTGGAGCGTTGATCGACTCCGCACGCATCCTTCGTGATCTCGCGAAGGAGCGAGCCGGCCGGCCGGAAGCCACGGTGTGGTTCGATGCTGCGAAGCTTCCTGCTGCGAGCGCGGCGTTCGTCAACGCCGGCCTGAGCGACGCCGCCGCGTCCGACGACAGCGACATCCGCAACACGGCCCACTACGGCACCACGCTCGCGTCTGCAGGGCTCGCCATCGCCGAACGCACTGGCGCCACAGGAAAGGATCTGCTCGGCGCGATGGTTATTGGCTATGAGGCGGCCGGTCGCATCGGCGACGCACGCCGTGGCGGGCGCGGTGGGCTACACGCCTCGCAGCTCGTGGCGTTCGGCGGTGCTGTCGCTGTCGCGCGTCTTCTCAAACTCACCGACGAGCAGATGGCCCACGCGCTCGGCATCGTCGCAACGACGATGGGCGGAATCGCCATTGGAACGAACAGCTGGGCGCGCGAGTACATGGGAGCGAATGCGGCAGGGAGTGGCGTCGATGCCGCAGAAGCAGCGGCGCGCGGCTATACCGTCAACGACGACATGCTCGGCACTCGTGGTGGGTTTGTCGACACGTTCGGCGGTGGCAGGGACGCGGTGCGCCTGCTCGCAGTCGATCTTGGTCAGCGCTGGGACATCGTCGAGTTCCTGGCGATCAAGCTCTGGCCCGGAGCCCACCCGTTCTCCGGTACGCTGGAAGCGGCGGTGAATGCGGCGCGGGAGGCGAACGTGCCGGCAGATGGCGTGGCAAAGATTCTCATCGCCGGGCCTGAACGCACGAACATCGGCGGCAGCCGTCGTCCGCGCGATCTGGTGGAGGCGATCCACAGCCTTCCATACTTCGTGGCCTCTGCGGTTGCCGACAAGGAGTTCACGTGGATCCATGCAACGGGGGGGAAGATCTTCGACCCCGTCGTCGCACGGCTGATGAACGTCGTGGATCTCGATCCCGCGCCGCCTGCGGTTACCTACAAGTGGGGTTGGGGCGGCAGCGTGACAGTAGTAACGACGTCCGGTCAGCGGTTCACGAGCACCGTGGACGCGCCTCGTGGGTCCGGCCCGCGCGGCATCGAGTGGAGCGACGTCGACGCGAAGTATCGCGCGCTGATGCCAGACTCGAAGCTGCCGGCGTCGCGGCTCGTACAAATCCTCGACGAGATCCATCAATTCGACCGCGTGAAGAGCGTCCCGGCGTTCGCGCGGCTGCTGACGCCGGGAGGCTAGAACTCTGTGAGGGGAGCATGAAGATCATCACTCGATTACTGTCCCTGGCCCTTGTCGTCGTCTGCGCGGGCAGCATCTGGAGCACGAACGCCTCCGCGCAGGGCGCCGTCCAGGCAACGATCGCCGGCGTGGTGCGCGACACCTCCGGTGCCGTTCTGCCGGGTGTCACCATCGAGGCGTCGAGCCCGGTGCTCATCGAGAAGAGCCGCACCGCGGTGAGCGACGCAACTGGACGCTATCGGATCATCGCGTTGAATCCCGGCAGCTACACGGTCACCTTCACGCTTGCCGGTTTCAGCACCGTGAGGCGCGAAGGGGTCGAACTCACCGGCTCGCTGACCGCGACCATCGACGCCGAGATGCGCGTCGGATCGTTGGAAGAGACGCTGACTGTCACCGGCGAAAGCCCGATTGTCGATGTGCAGAGCATCAAGCAGCAGCGCGTCATCGATGACGAGGCGATTCACTCCATCCCGGGCCAGCGTTCGTATCACAACCTCGTCGTGCTGGTGCCCGGACTGTCGGTCGGCAATACGCAGAACGTGGGCGGCATCAATGGCCCCGCCCCGTTGAATGTGGGCGGTCACGGTGGCGCCAACTCGGAAGGTCGATTCAATGTCGACGGTCTCGGCGTGAACGGAACGAGCGGCGGTGGCACGCTCTATGTCACCGACACGCAGAACGTCTCGGAAGTCTCGATCGACGTCACGGGCGGGCTCGGCGAAGCCGAAGCCGGCGGCCCGGTGATCAATGTCGTGCCGCGGATTGGCGGCAATACCTTCAGCGGGTCGCTGTTCCTGGACGGAACGAACGGCTCGCTGCAGGGCGGCAACTT
>DATLLQ010000264.1:0-9573 GCA_035537775.1 Vicinamibacterales bacterium
CAATTCCCAAGCGTGATCGTTTGGGAGTTGGGAATTGGATGTTGGGAGTTGTCGTCAGTCGACTCCGAACGCCAACAACACGTTTCCTGGCCGGCCGATCAGGCTGACGTATCCAGACAGGACGTAGACCATCCCTCCTGAAACAACAGGGCCCGGGCCGTCCATCGCGCCGCCTTTGGCGGGCACGCCATTCACCGTCTCGAACTCGCGATTCGTGTCGAACGTCCAGACGATCGCGCCGGTGTCGGCCGAGTAGGCGCGAACGCCGCCGTCCATGGAGCCGGCGAAGACGATGCCCGGAATGGCGGTGACGGCTGCACCCTGAGCGGCGCTGCATCCGCGCGCGCCGGCGCAGAGCATCGTCGGTGGCGGCGTGGCCCACACCGGCGCACCGGTATCCAGCTTCACCGCATGGACGCCGCCGGGGTTCATCGACGCGGCGCCGTTGACGCCGAAGTACGCCTGTGTGGCATCAGTGGCCGCGCCCCACTGGCCGCCGAGCCCGCTGCCGCCGCTCGTCTTGTACTCCCAGACCTTCGTTCCTTTGTCCGGATCAATCGCGTACGCCATGCCGGACTTCTGCTGGACGACCACCAGGTCGCGTCCGGCAGCGGTCTTCGTCAGGACAGGGGAGATCGAGAAGTCATGATCGGGGCCCTGCACTTCCGGGCAGTTCCCGCCGGGGGCATTCGTGCGCCCGCATCCGCCGGCCCAGACGTCGTTGGTCGTCGGCTGGAAGACCCACTTATGCTTGCCGGTCTCCAGGTCCATCGCGATCACCGCGTCGCTCGTCATCGTCACGGGACCGGAGTAGTTGTTGCCGGTGGTGATGTAGATCGCACGGCGCCCCGGATCGACCGTCGGCGCTCCCCAGACGCCGGCGCCGGACGGTCCCCACACGGTCTTGCCTTCGCTGTTCTTGCCGCGCGCCGCTGGCGCCTCCGGAATCGTGTACGACTTCCAGATGACCGCGCCGGTGTTCGCATCGAGCGCGGTGACGCTGCCGCGGAACTTGCAGCACTCGTATCTCGCTTGTCCGCCCTGACCCTCCTCGCCGACGGCGGCCAGCGGCACGTACAGCCGGCCGTTATAGAACGTCGGCGATCCGGTCGCTGCGGCGTAGGTGTGGTCGTCGAGCTTCCGCGACCACAGTTCCTTGCCGGTGTTGGCGTCCACCGCGTATGCCGTCGCGTTGACGTCGGCGAAGTACACCGCGAAGCCTCCCGCTCCGCCTGCTTTGTAGGGACCAACCGAGACGGCCGTGCGAATGCCCGCCTTGGCGTGGTACTGCCAGTAGGTGCAGCCGGTCCGAGCGTTGAGGGCGAACACATCGCCGCTTTCGCTTCCGACGTAGACGCGCCCTCCGACAACGGCGGGCTGCGCTCTCGCCGAGTTGACGCCGGGGAATCCGAGCGCCCACTTGAGCTTCAGCTTCGGCGCGTCAGCCGCCGAAATGCCGGCAAGCGCCGCGGTCCGGGAGCGGGTGTTGGACACGGTGCCGCCCCACCCGTTCCATCCCGCATCGAGATCACGCGCCTGAAGCGCGGCCGGCGCGGCACTGCAGCGCCCGACAATCGATGCCGGCGCCGGCGTGCCGACGGGACGGCCCGAGAGGAACCCTGCCACTGCGCGCCGCTCGGCGTCCGTCAGCTCTGACCCCTGACGAAACATGTTGCCTGTCGTCAGCGTCGTCAGAATCGCCTCGGGGGCGATCGTTGCGAGCACTTCGCGAGTGGGTGCCCGCGAGCCGGCGGCCGGCGTCTGGTGGCAGGACGCGCATGCCTTCTGATACACAGCTGCGCCGTCAGGTGCGGCCTGGGCGAATGCAGAAGCACTGGCGACGACGAGAAGGGCGATGGCGGCAGCGAGCACTGATGGGCGCATGGTTCACTCCAGAAGTCGGACGGATTTAACCACGAAGACACGAAGAGATCGATGGCCACGAAGAAAACGACCAAATCTTCGTGGTCTTCGATGTCGGCGTGGCCCTCGTGGTTTCGGAACCCCGGCCGGCGCCATTCCCGTTAGAGTTGGCGAGAACGTATGAAGGCCATCGCTCATGACGGTTATGGTCCGCCCGAGGATCTGGAACTGCGCGAGATCGACAAGCCGACGCTGAAGGCTAAATCGGTGCTCGTCCGTCTGCGGGCGGCGTCGGTCAATCCGATGGACTGGCATCTCATGCGCGGCGAGCCGCCGTTCATCCGGATGATGGGCGGCCGCAACCCGAGAGGCCGCGTCCCGGGCGCCGACATCGCGGGCGTCGTCGAGGCCGTTGGCGAGCAGGTGACGCGGTTCAAGGTGGGCGACGAAGTGTTCGGCACTTGCAAAGGCGCGCTTGCCGAGTACGCGGCCGCGAAGGAAAGCACCCTGGCTCCGAAGCCCGCCGGCGTCACCTGGGAGCAGGCTGCCGCCATTCCTATCGCGGGGTGTACCGCGCTGGTGGCCGTGCGCGATTACGGGCGGCTGCAGCCGGGGCAGCGTGTCCTCGTCAACGGCGCCTCAGGAGGCGTCGGCACGTTCGCCGTTCAGATTGCGAAGGTCCTTGGCGGGCACGTGACCGGCGTCTGCAGCACGCGCAATCTCGACCTGGTTCGCGCGATCGGCGCCGAGCACGCGATCGACTACACCGTGGAAGACTTCGCAAGCGGGGATCGGCGCTACGACCTGGTCGTCCAGACCGCAGGCAAACAGACGTCAGCGGAGCTCCGACGCGTGCTCACGCCTCGCGGCACGCTCATCGAGGTCGGTGGGGGGACCGGCCGCGAGATCGACGTCATCCGGATGCGCGACGTGTTGTGGCAGATGCTCAAAGGGCGGGCATTGGCGCCCTTTGTTCGCCAGCGGGCTCTGCTGATCGTCGGCAAGATCAATCGGGATAATCTGGCTTTCATCGCGAAGCTGATCGACGAGGGGAAGCTGACGCCTGTGATCGATCGGACATATCCGTTGACGGAAGCTCCGGAGGCCATCCGTCATCTCGAGACCGGCCACGCGCGCGGCAAAGTCGTCGTGACGGTGGCGTAAGCCGCTGTGACCTTCCCTGTCAATTGACGATGACAGGATGGCATCGGCGTAGAATGATGCATTCCTCTCCATCTCCAATGAAGTTCGAGCTCTCGACGCGCGACGCGGTCGACTGGCTGCGGGATCTGGCACCGGAGTCCGTGGATCTGGTCATTACGGACCCGGCCTACGAGTCGCTCGAGAAGCACCGCGCGATCGGCACGACCACCCGGCTGAAGCACAGCAAAGCGTCGAGCAACGACTGGTTCAACATCTTTCCGAATGCGAGGTTCGGCGAGCTGTTCACCGAGATCTACCGCGTGCTGAAGCCGGACACGCATTTCTATCTGCTGTGCGACGCCGAGACGATGTTCGTGGCGAAGCCGGAGGCGGAGAAGGCAGGCTTCAGGTTCTGGAAGCCGCTGATCTGGGACAAGTGCACGATCGGCATGGGCTATCACTATCGGGCCCGCTACGAGCTGATCCTGTTCTTCGAGAAAGGCAAGCGGCGGCTGAACGACCTCGGCATCGCCGACATCATCGAGGTGCCCAGGATCCGCGGCGGTTATCCGGCGGAGAAGCCGGTGGAGGTCGCCGAGGTGTTGATCGGCCAGAGCACGCAGGCGGGTGAAGCGGTCGTCGATCCGTTCATGGGATCGGGCAGTGTCGGCGTGGCTGCCGTGAAGCTCGGGCGGCGGTTCCTGGGCAACGATCTCAATCCCGAAGCGGTGCAGATCTCCGCGCGTCGCCTGCGCGAGGTCGGTGCGTCGGGAGATGTTCCTGCCGCTCCGGACGCGGAACCGATCCAGGCCGATCTGCTCGATTCGATGAGGCGCGCATGAAAGGCCGGAGGATTCGTCAATGAACGAGGCGCGGCTGTTTGCCCGATCGCCGATCAGCGGGACCGACTACGCGAATCTCGTTGCGTCGTACGTCGCCCGCCGGTTCGAATCGCGCGGGCTGAAGGCGTATCGGGAAGTGCGCGTCGGCAAGACGATCATCGCCAAGAACCGGTGCATCGACATCCTCTGCGTCGGCGACAACGGCCAGAAGGCGTTTGCCATCGAATGCAAGTATCAGGACAGCCAGGGCACCGTGGACGAGAAGATCCCGTACGCGCTCGACGATCTGCAGGCGCTGCCGATGGCCGGATGCATCGCCTATGCGGGCGCCGGTTTCTCGGCCGGCGTCCTGCACATGCTCGCCGCGTCGCCGCACGCGGCGTTCTGCCTGCCGTCAATGGGGCAGATCGAGTCCACGAACGAGACTCGTGAACTCGATCACTTACTTGCTGTGCACTTCGGCTGGTGGGACCTGTTGATCGAGAGGAAGAAACCAGTCTGAGCCCGTCGATCAGGGCACGACCCGTCCCGCTTCCAGCTTCACATCGGCCTTGCTCCAGGACTGCTTGAGTTCCGTGTCGAGCGCGGCGGTCTCGCCGTCACGTTGCCGTCCCTGCTTGATCCGGCTCTCGCGAAGTCCTGAAAGCGACCATCCGTTCTTCGGGAACTTCTTCAGGTCGCCGCGGAACGCGGCTTCTGCCTCGGCGGCGCGGCCGAGCGAGAGCAACGCGGCTCCCTGCAGCTGACGGACCGGGATCGGCCAGTCGGGTGGCTCCATGTAGGTGAGCCCGTCTTCCAGCTTCGCGGCGGCCGCGAAGTGCTTCAAGGCCTCGCCGGCCCGCTTCTGACGGGCGCGCAGTTCGGCAGCCGCCACTTCGTACGCGATGTCAGCGATTGACGAGGCGACGTTCACCGTCGAGATGTACATCGTCTTCAGCGAGGGATCTCCCTTTGCCGCCATCACCGCGGCGAGCTCCTTTTCGGCCTCGTCGAAGCGTCCGGTCGCTGAGTAGGCCATCGAGCGCGCCGCGTGTGAGACCGCCTGCATGTACGGCAGGTCCTGTGCGGGTGCGGGATCGGCCAGCACGTCCTCCCACATCGCGAAGCGGAGCTTTGTGTAGAGCGGCGTCAGCGAGAAGTGCTGCACCATCCCGCCCATCGCCGGGTCACGCAGCATGTCCGCGTGCACGATGTTCTTCACGCTGTCCGCCGCCCGCAGCGCGTCCGCGCGTCGTCCTTCGAACGACAGCGATGAGACGAGGAAGTGCGGGTTGTGCGGGACGTAGCCAACGTCGTACGTCATGTTGCCGGACGCGCGATTTCCGGCCTGATAGGCGGCGTCCGCCTTCATCGCGTTTTCATTCGAGACCGACGCGTCATTGAAGCGTCCCGTGCGCAGGTAGATGTGTCCCGGCATGTGCACGATGTGCCCGGCGCCGGGCGCGAGCGCCGCCAGCTTGTCCGCGTAGGGCTCCGCGCGTCCCGGATTCGGCGACGCCTCGACCGCGTGGATATAGAGGTGAATCGCGCCCATGTGATCGGGCTTCCGCTTCAGGACCGATTCCAGCGACGCCAGGACCTCGTTCGTGAACGCGCGCGGGCTGCCATCCTGATTCCAGTAGTTCCATGGCGCCGTATCCATCAGCGACTGCGCCAGGAGCGTTGTCGCGTCGAGATCGTCCGGGAACTTTGCCACTACGTCGCGCATGGCGGCGGCATACGCAGCGTCCAGCGGAGGACGCTCGGCTTTCGGGTCGGAGGCGTATCGCTTCGCCAGCGTCTCGATGTAGGCCTGTTCCTTCGCCGAGGCTTTTGTCGCGCGCTGACGCGCCTGGCCGATTGCGTCGAACGCTTCCTTGGCCGCCTCGGGCGTAATCGGCGCGTTGATGTTCGGGCCGAGCGCGTACGCCACGCCCCAGTAGCACATGGCGCAGTCGGGATCGAGGGCGGCCGCCTGCTTGAACGACCGGATCGCCTCCGCGTGGTTGAACGCGTAGGACAGCGTCAGCCCCTGATCGAAGTACTTCTGTGCCTCGGGTGACGACGTGGTGATTTCGTGGTGGTAGTTGCCGAGGTTGTCGTAGAGCGGAGCCTTGTCAGCAGTCGATTCCGGCTCGCTTTTCTTCGAGCACGCCGGCACACACGCCAGCGCGCAGATGACAAGAAGAGTCTTGAACATAGCCGTTCTCTCGTAGCGATTTTCTCGTAGGGCACCCCTTTAGGGGTGCCTGAGGAGCGCGAGTGGGAGAGTATAAATGGTCATGCGCACTCTGGTCCGTACCGTCGCCCTTTTCTCTGCACTGATTCTTGCGTCGTTAGCCGGCGCGCAGACGCAGCCGCGGACGTGGCGCCTCGATTTCTACCAGACTGGCGGTCCGGGCATCGAGGCCTACAGTTTTGACCGCCTGGTGGTCGAGCCGCTGGCGTGGCCGGACAACGTGGCGTCGAACGTCGATGCCGCGATGACGGGCAACTACCGGTTCGAGATCGTGGATGCCGGTGGCCGTGTCATTTTCGCCCGCGGATACGACCCGGCGTTTGCGGAATGGGTGACGACGGCCGAGTCGAAGAAGCTGAGGCGGACGTTTCAGGACTCGCTCCGCTTTCCGGCCCTGACCACGAAGGCCGACGTCGTCCTCAAGAAGCGCGCGGAGAACGGCAGCTATTCGGAGGTGTGGCGGCACGCGATCGATCCCGCGGATCCGTTCATCGATCGCTCGACGCCGGCGCGGCAGCAGGTGATCGAGCTGCAGCGAAGCGGCGACCCGCAGACGAAGGTCGATCTGCTGCTGCTAGGTGATGGCTACACCGCCGCGGAGTGCGCGACGTTTCGAGCGCAGGCGCGCCGCCTGTCGAATGCGCTGTTTGCCGTGGAGCCGTTCAAGGCGCGGCGCAGCGATTTCAACGTCTGGGGCCTGTGTCCGTCGTCGGCGCAGTCAGGCGTTGCCAGCCCCTCACGCAACATCTATCGCCGCAGCCCGGTGGGCGCCGCGTACGACGCGTTTGCCACCGAGCGCTACATCCTCACCTTCGAGAACCGTGCGTGGCGCGACATCGCCGCCTGGGCGCCGTACGAGTACGTGATCATCCTGACCAACGGCGATACCTACGGAGGCGGTGGCCTCTACAACGTCTACTCGACGGCGGCTGCCGGGAACGCGTACGCCGAGTACCTGTTCATCCACGAGTTCGGCCATCACTTTGCCGGCCTGGCCGACGAGTACTACACGTCCCCGGTGGCGTACGAACCGCCCGAGCGGATTTTCGAGCCATGGGCGCCGAACGTGACGGCAGCCACGGATCGCGCGCGTCTGAAGTGGGGTGACCTCTTGACGCCGTCGGTGCCGCTGCCGACGCCCTGGCCAAAGCAGCCGTTCGAGGCGCTGCAGAAGGACTACCAGTCCACGCGCGCGAAGCTGCGCGCGGAGAAACGGCCGGAAGCGGAGATGACGCGTCTCTTCAAGACAGAGGCGGACGCGGAGATGAAGCTGTTCGCCACGGCGGAGTACCGCGGCAAGGTCGGCCTCTTCCAGGGCGCGAACTACGATGCCCAGGCGTTCTACCGTCCTGAGATCGACTGCATCATGTTCTCGCGCAACCCCGTGCCGTTCTGCAAGGTCTGTCAGCGCGCGCTCTCGGCGCAGATTGATCGGCATTCAAAGCCCTTGAATTAACCACGAAGGTCACGAAGAACACGAAGAACTAAGGATCAATTTTTTGTGATCTTCGTGTCCTTCGATCCTTCGTGGTTAAAAGACGAGTGGAGATTGTGTGAATAAAGCACTGTTGGTCGTCTGTCTGGCTGCGGCTGTCGCCGCTTCCGCGCTCGCCCAGAACAGGCCCGATGCGGCAGCGCAGACGACGAAGCTGGCGGACGAGTTCGTGGCGGCATCGTTCGAGAGAAATCCGGAGAGCGCCACGTTCTACGCCGTGCCCGGCGCGCGGCACGACCGCGTGTTCGACAACTCGCTCGAAGCGAGGCGCGCCTGGGACGCGCGTGTGGACGCCATGCAGGCGTCGTTCAAGGCGATCGACAAGAGTGCCCTGGCCGGCCGCCCGGAGCTGCTGACATACGGATTCCTCGAACAGGCAATCTCGTCGGAGGTTGAACGCCGCGTCTGCCGCGCCGAACTCTGGAGCGTCGATCATCTCAGCGGCTGGCAGGTCATGGTGCCGATGTACCTCTCGCGCCAGCCGGTGGCCACCGACGCCGATCGCAAGGCGGCCCTGGCGCGGCTGGGACAGTACGGCCAGTTCATCGAGCGCGAGGTCGAGGTCCTGCGCTCCGGGATGTCGTCCGGCTATACAGCGCCGCGAGTGAACGTCGAGCGCGTCATCGCCCAGATCGATGGCCTGCTGGCGGGACCGCCCGAGCAGTCGCCCTTTGCCACGCAGGTCACCGCCAACAGCAACAACGCCGCGTTCCGGCGTGACGTGGCGGGCGTGGTCGCCTCGCAGATTGCCCCCGCCCTCAAGCGGTATCGCTCGTTTCTCGATGAGTACCGAGGCGTGGCGCGCACGAAGGTCGGCGTTGCCGAGATACCGCAGGGAGCCGCCTGCTACCGCGGCCTCATCCGCGACAACACGTCGCTGAATCTCACAGCGGACGAAATCCATCAGCTCGGCCTGACGCAGATGGAACAGATCCACGCCGAGATGCGGACTCTGGGCGCGCGCGCGTTCGGCACGTCCGACATTCCGAAGCTGGTCGAGCGCCTGCGGAACGACCCGGCACTCCGCTTTCGGAACGCCGACGAGATCATGAAAGTGTCGGTTGCGGCACTGGCCCGCGCGAAGGCGGCGATGCCGAGGTACTTCGGACGGCTGCCGAAGGCCGACGTGCAGATTCAGGCGTTCGAGCCGTTCGAAGCGCCCTCGATGCCGCCGGCCATGTACCGGCAGGCGACGCTCGATGGCAGCAGGCCAGGGCTGTACATGGTCAATCTCTACAAGCCCGAGCAGCAGCCGCGGCTCGATATCGAGACCATCGCCTTTCATGAGGCCATCCCGGGCCACCACCTGCAGATCGCCATTGCCATGGAGCGGCCCGCGCATCCCATCACGCAGATCTTTGGATCGACCGCGTTCATCGAGGGGTGGGGGTTGTATGCCGAACGCCTGGCCGACGAGATGAAGCTCTTCTCGGGCGATCTCGATCGCATCGGCATGCTCTCGGCGCAGGCCTGGCGCGCGGCGCGCCTCGTCGTGGACACCGGGATGCACGCGAAAGGGTGGACCCGGGATCAGGCCGTGGACTACATGCGGAAGAACACGGCGGTTCCCGAGAACACGATTCAGACCGAGGTCGATCGCTACATCATCATGCCCGGCCAGGCGCTGGCCTACATGATCGGCTACCGCGAGATCACGAGCCTGCGCGCGAGGGCCACGGCCGCGCTTGGCTCCCGTTTCGACATCCGCGAGTTCCACGACGTCGTGCTCGGCAACGGGTCGGTGACGTTACCGATGCTGAGAGAACAGGTCGCCGCCTGGCTGAGCAAAAGACAGTAACCACGTGCTATCCTCCGCGCCATTCGCTCCCGGTCCGGGCCTCATTCGAAAGGATTCAGAGATGTCGACGAATCAGGAAATCCCGCGTGAAGCGATTCACGCCTACAACCTGTACATCCACGGGGAAATCGATCGGCGCACCTTCATCGACCGCGTGAAGAAGGTTGCCGTCTCCACCGTCGCCGCCGGCGCCATCGTCGATCAGCTGATGCCG
>DATLLQ010000265.1:0-26207 GCA_035537775.1 Vicinamibacterales bacterium
GGCAGCGTTTGTTCGGTGCAGAAGACACAGCCCACGTCGGCCTTGCTGCCCGTCACGTAGTCCAGTCTCCAGGGCGACCAGAGCCGTTCCATGCGCGCGGAGCGGCCCGCCGATCAGAAAGAGGAGGCCGCGGGGGGCACGGCCGGATCGGTCGGCGCGGCGGCGGCCTCGGCGGCCTCGGCCTCGCGGTTGATCAGGTCCTTGAGCTCCTTGCCAGGCTTGAAGTACGGGACCTTCTTCGGCGGCACGTCCACCTTGTCGCCGGTCTTCGGGTTGCGGCCCTTGCGCGGCTCGCGCTTGCGAAGCCGGAAGCTGCCGAATCCGCGCAATTCGATCTTCTCGCCGCGGTGCAGCGCGTCGATGAAGCTCTTGAAGACCGTGTCGACGATGACTTCGGAATGCTTCTTCGTGAGGTCGGAGACGCGGGACACTTCCTCCACGAGCTCCGCTTTCGTCATGCTGCCGCCAGGTGTGTTCACTGTCGCTCCTCACGGCGCGCGGGGCTACGCCATTTGACCCTCAGGCTTCGCCCCGCTCGCACAGTATCTCTGGCCCGCGCGTTGCGCGGGCGACTAGCGAGGCCGCCTTGGAAACTCAGGCATGGCCTCGCTAGCGCAGTGTTTCTAGCCCGCGACTAGCGCATCTTGAAGTGATCGCCGAGGGTGGCACCGCCGGTGCCTTCGCTTTCCCGGTATTCCTCGTAGTCCGCGCGATACTCGTCCGACTTGAGCGCACGAATGCTCAAGCCGATCTTCCGTTCCTGCGGACTCAGCTTGATGATCTTCATCTGGTAGCTGTTGCCCACCTGAAGGTCGATCTTCTCGCCGCCGTGCGAGTCGTCGAACTCCGACACGTGGATCAGGCCCTCGATGCCCTCGTCGAGCTCGACGAACGCGCCGAAGTTGGTCATGCGCGTCACCTTGCCCTCGATGATGTCGCCCACCTTGTGGCGCGAGAAGAAGTCGTCCCAGATATCGGTGGCGAGCTGCTTCAGGCCGAGCGACAGGCGCTGGTTCTCGGCGTCGATGCTCAGCACCATCGCCTCGACGACGTCGCCCTTCTTCAGCACTTCGGAGGGGTGCTTGATGCGCTTGCTCCACGACATGTCGGAGATGTGGATCAGGCCGTCGATGTCCTCTTCGACCTCGACGAACGCGCCGAACTCGGTGAGGTTGCGGACCTTGCCCTTGATGCGGGTGCCCACCGGGTACTTTTCGGTGAGCTCGTGCCACGGGTTGCTCTCGACCTGCTTGAGGCCGAGCGAGATGCGCCGCGCCGCCGGATCCACGCCGAGCACCATCGCGTCGACGTTGTCGCCGACGTTGAGGATTTTCGACGGGTGCTTGACGCGCTTGCTCCACGACATCTCGGAGACGTGGATCAGCCCCTCGACGCCCGGCTCGAGCTCGATGAACGCGCCGTAGTCGGTCAGGCTGACCACCTTCCCGCTCATGCGCGCGCCGACGGGATAGCGGTCCTGCACCGTCGCCCACGGATCCTGCACGAGCTGCTTGTGGCCCAGCGACACCCGCTCGGTCGCCGGGTCGTACTTCAGCACGATGACGTCCGCTTCGTCGTTGACCTTGAAGAGCTCGGACGGATGCCCGACGCGGCCCCACGACATGTCGGTGATGTGCAGCAGGCCGTCGATGCCACCGAGGTCGATGAACGCGCCGTAATCGGAGATGTTCTTCACCGTGCCGCGCAGCACCTTGCCCTCGGCCAGCGTCTCGAGCGTCGTCTTCTTCTTCTCGGCGTTCTCTTCCTCGAGCAGCGCCTTCCGCGACAGCACGATGTTGCCGCGCTTCTTGTTGACCTTGATCACGCGCATGCGCAGTTCCTGCCCGCGCAGCGCGTCGAGATTGCGGACCGGACGCACGTCGATCTGCGATCCTGGCAGGAACGCACGGACGCCGATGTCCACTGCGAGGCCGCCCTTGATGCGCTCGATGACGCGACCAATGACCACCTTCTTCTCGGCGTAGGCCTTCTCGACCTCGTCCCAGATCTTCATCTTCTCGGCCTTCTCGCGCGACAGCACGATGTGGCCTTCACGATCCTCCGTGCGCTCGAGCAGCACGTCGACGGTGTCGCCGCCCTGCACGGTCACGTTGCCGTTCTCGTCGAGGAACTCGTGAACTGGAATGAGACCTTCTGATTTGTAGCCGACGTCGACAACGACGTGGGTGTCGGTGACCTTGAGGACCGTGCCCTTGACGACCTCCCCTTCCGCCATGTTGCGGAAGCTCTCGTCGTAGGCCTCGAGCATGGATGCAAAGTCCTGCGGATCCATGTCCTCGTGGTGCATTGGTTTGAAGGCGGGCCCGGCCGGTTTCCCCGAGCGGGTCCGTCCAGGTGCCACGGGCTGTCCGCCCGCTGTCTCGGGCGTCATCAACCCGTTATCTGCATTCGCCATTTAGCTGCGCGTCCTCCTCGTTCGTGCGCTCTTCCGACGTGGCCCTCGTGTCAGGGTTCGTCTCGAGCGGCCGGCTTCTGCCCTCTTGTCTTCATGCAGGCGTGATCCTGAATGCGTCGAAGGCTTGCCTTTCGACCATGCTCAAGGCAACCTTGAGCGCGACGAAAGGTTGCGGGGACCGGCCCCCCGCGGATATAACGGCGATGGCAATCTTCGCCAGAAGCGCTTTCGTACAGCGGTGCTCGTCGCGGCCTGCATCAAACGACGCACCCTGAGGCACGTCACCTAGGGTATTCAGGGGATAATCGACGGCCGCGGAACGCGCTCTGCGAACGATTGCTCGTCGCCGATAAGACATAGAGGATAGGTCACTTATCGGTAACTGTCAAGGTAAGCAAGGGATCCCCGGAGCGACTTGAAAGGACGAGCCATGGCCAAACGGAAGGCTGCCGGCCGCACCCGCGGCGGGCGGAAGACGGCGGCAAAGAAGCGAGCGCCCTCGCGGAAGACGGCTCGTACCAAGCGGCCGGCTCCGAAACGTCGGGCACCTGCCAGACGGACTGGGAGACCGGCCAAAACGAAGGCAAAACGCCGAGCTGCCGCCAAAAAATCCACCAGCCGGGCCGTGAAGAAGGTGGCCCGCAAGGCCGCGAAAAAGCCGGTCAAGCAGAAGGCGACCCCGACGAAGCCCCAGAAGGTTGTGGCCAGGCCGGCAGCCTCTCCAGCCTCGTCCAAGCGGGCAGCAGCGGCCGTTCCCCTTCTCCGCAAGCCACCAGGACTGGACCGCGAACGGCGCATCGTGAGCGACGAAGACGAGATTATCCAGGCCACCCCGCCCTCGTCACTGGACCTCGACCGATCGGCCTCAGCGGTACGCACCGGCCGCCGCGCGCTGAAGGATCGCTTCGACGAGCACACGGAAACGAGCCCGGCTCTCACAGGCGGTGACGTGGATGCCGACTGGGAATCCGCGTACAGCGTTGGCGACGAGGCGCCAGGTGGCGACAACCCGACACCCGATCAGGACATCGTGGACGACATCGGGAAAGCGATCGGCGTCGAGTACCAGGACAACGAAGAGCTGAAGAGCGAGGAGAAGATCGCCAAACGCGATCGGAACCGGTGGGAGCTCGATCCAGCGTCCTCGGATGATTGGGACGACAGATAGTCCGTAGTCCGTAGTCCCGTAGGGCGCCCCTTCAGGGGCGCCTTTTCTGTTTTTGACTGAACCTTCCCTGCTCACCCGCGGTAAGACCAGATAGACGTGCAGGATCAGCCCGACCGCGATCTGCTTCAGCGTTTTGCGCAGGGCGATCGCGAGGCGTTCGAGGCATTGTTCCGGCAGTTCGAGCGGGAGGTGTATCGCTGGATCCTGCGGATCGTCCGCGAGCCGGCGACCGCTGAGGACGCACTGGTCGAAGCGTTCTGGCGCGCCTACCGGGGGCGTGCCCGCTTCGATCCGTCGAGAAGCTTTGGCGCGTGGATGCGGCGCATCGCGACGAACGTCGCGATCGATCAGCTCAATGCCGCCCGCAAGCACAGCGGAGGGCGGGTGCCGCCGAGCGCCCTGGCCGTGCGCGGCGGACCCGCCGGAGGCTTCGAACTGCGCGACGACATCCGCCGCGCGTTCATGGCCCTGCCGCCGAAGTTGCGCGTCGTAGCGACGCTGGCGCTCATCGAAGAGCTCCCGCAGCAGGAGATCGCCGACGCCCTGGACGTTCCGCTCGGCACCGTGAAGTCCCGGCTCTTCCGAGCCACACGCGAGCTCAGAAAGGAACTCGCCGCGCATGAACGATGAGCGATTGAGAGAGCTGCTGCAAACCGCCCTGCCGCCGTCAGCTGGTGATGTACCGCTGCACGATGTCTGGCCGCAGATCTCGTCCCGGTTCGAGGAGCGAACCCGGTGGTCGTACGTCGATCTCGGCCTCGCCGCGGCGGCCGCCACCGCGCTGGCCGTTTTTCCCGAATGGCTCTGGCCACTCGCCTATCACCTGTAGGGCACCGCTTCAGCGGTGCCTCGGAGGCATCATGAAACCGCATCCATACCTTCGCGCATACATGGCCGGGATCGTCGTGCCCACGCTCATGCTGATCCTGATCCTCACCGTGTATGCCTACAACCGCTTCTACTTCGAGGTCTCGAGCCAGTTCGTGATCCCTCTGCCCTCCGCACCACTCGATCGCGCGATCGCCTTTCCCATGGCGGTCGTCCCGAACCTCTGGGGCGCCTGGAACATGCTGTACCTCGCGCTTCGCTCACGCCTGAAGCTCTCGATCGGTGCGCATGGCGCGATCCTGCCGCTGCTGCTGATGCCGCTGGGATACGCGCTGGCCCGCTCGCTCGAGGTGCTGCCGCCGATACAGTGGGAACTCGCACTGCCGATGGCGCCGGTGGGCGTCACCGTGTACTACCTGGCGTGGAAGTACCTGGTTGGATTCCTGAATCAGGAAGTCGGAATCGCCTGACGCGGCGTTGACCCGGGGTTACAGTGGCCCTCGGAGAGGACTGAGGCAAGCTTGTCGAGGTTCTCTTCGTTCGCGGGTTCGACGATGTGCTTGATGCGGGCAGCGACGCCGCTGTCTTCGAACTCCTGTGCCCAGGTGATATTCGTTCCGTCGTCCTGCGCGGTGAGCGTGACCGTGAGCACGTAGCGCGGCTTCGACACATGATGAATGACAATCCGTGACGGCGCATCGAGCGTGAGAAAGACGCTCTCGTTGAGAAAGGTCGCGCCCTTCGGCCCGTGCATCACGTACTTCCACTTCCCGCCAGGCGTGAAGTCGAATACCTCGAAGGTGTTCGTAAAGCCAGCAGGCCCCCACCACCGGGCCAGGACTTCAGGTCTGGCAAACGCTTCGAAGACCTGATCGGGCGGGAACGCAAGCAGTCGATCCGTTCGGAACATCGGCTTACCCGCGGGCCTGCGTCATCTGCGTCACGAGGTCCATCACCCGGCGGACCACCTGCTCGATCGGCATGTCGGTCGTGTCGATGTGCACGGCGTCGGGGGCGATCGACAGCGGCGATACCGATCGTGTGGTGTCCGCCGTGTCGCGCGCCTGAATCGCCGCCGCGACCGCGGCCTGCCCCGCCTGACTTCCAGAGTGTGCGGTGTCCGTGGCCCGGCGGCGCGCGCGCTCCTCGGCGGACGCATCGAGATAGATCTTGATGTCGGCATTCGGAAACACGACGGTGCCGATGTCCCGCCCCTCCATGACGACGCCGCCCTCGGCGCCGAGGGCCCTCTGGCGCGTCACGAGCGCCTCGCGCACTTTCGGGAGCCGCGCCACCGCCGTGGCGGCCCGGTCGATCTCTGGCGTCCGGATCGCGCGCGTCACGTCATGGCCATCAATCGACACGACGCCGCCTTCGACGATGAGATCGGCACGCTGCGCCAGCGCCGAAACCGCCGATTCATCGTCCAGCGGGACACCATCGTGTGCGGCTTTCCAACCCACGGCGCGATACATGGCGCCGGTGTCCACGTGGCGATAACCCAGGGCCGTCGAGACGGTGCGGGCGATCGTGCCCTTGCCCGCGCCTGACGGGCCGTCGATCGCGATGACCAGTCGTTTCATGCCGTTCCACATTACACGAAGCGCACGAAGAGTTCGAAGAGCGCCCCTTCGTGTCCTTCGTGTTTTAATGTCACCGCGAATGACCCGCCGCACCCGCATGCTGCTGATCGTTGTGGTCGTGCTCATAGTCCTCGTCTACTTCGCTGCCCCGTACGCGCGCGCGATGTCGCTGATCGTCCGCGTCGCCGCGATCGGAGGCCCGGCGCAGACCGTCCTCAGTCTGCAGGACACGCGCGTCGAGAAGCAGCCGCGCCAGGAGCTCACGACACGCCATGGCAAAGTGCCGGTGCAGATCTACATGCCGGCCCGGGTTTCGGAGCACGCCGTCCTCGTCATGCCGGGCTTCAACTCGAATGGCATTGACGAGCCGCGGCTGGCGGCGCTCGCGAACGACATCGCGGCCAGCGGCTACCCGGTCATGGCGCTCGCCCTTCCGGACCTCCAGCAGTTCCGGCTGTCACCCGATGCCACGGACGTCATCGAAGATGCCGTCACCTGGATGGTGCAGCAGCCGCGTCTCGCGCCCGACGGCCATGTCGGCATCATTGCCGTCAGCTTCTCGGGCGGGCTGTCGATCGTCGCCGCCGGCCGGCCGGCGATCCGGGATCACGTCTCATTCGTCGTCTCGCTCGGCGGCCACGGCGACATGCGGCGCGTGATGCGCTACCTGGCCACCGGCGTCGCGCCGCACGTGGACGGCCTCGAGACCCATCCGCCCCACGACTACGGCGTTGCCGTGATCCTCAACAGCCTGGCCGATCGCGGCGTGGTCCCGCTGGAACAGGCGGCGCCGTTGCGCAGCGCGATCGAGACGTATCTGCGCGCGTCGCAGGCGACGGTCATCAGCGACGCAGCCGCAGCGCCGATCTTCGCGAAGGCGAAGGAGATGGCGGCCGCGCTGCCCGAGCCGTCGCGGACCTACATGCAGTACGTGAACGACCGCGACGTGAAGAGGCTGGGCGCCGTGCTCGTCGATCATCTCGACCAGGCCGGCGTCAACGACCCGGCGCTGTCGCCAGAGCTGGCGCCTCCCCCGGCGGCGCCGACGTTCCTGCTCCACGGCAACGACGACAACATCATTCCGGCCGCGGAAAGCGTGCTCCTGGGCAATTACCTTCGATCGAAACATGTCCGCACGAAAGTCCTGCTGAGCGGCCTGATCACCCACGCCAGCGTGAATCCCAACGCCACCGCCATGGACGCCGCCAGGCTCGTGAATTTCTGGGCGGCGGTGATAAAGCAATAAACAGAACCAGGAGCAGTTCACCCTTCCGGGTGCTCGGTTCTCAGTTCGTGTTCTGAGTTCGGTGTTCAGTGCTTTGTTCGTTGTTCGTTGTTCGCGCCGGACGCCCGGGGGCGGAACCTCGAACAGCGAACCCCGAACCCCGAACCGAACTCAGAACACGAACCGAGAAGTGAGAACATGGAAGTGTGAACAGCGGTTCTCGTGCGGGTATTCGTCTCCAGAAGCTCTTGTCGCAGGCGGGAGTGGCATCGCGCCGCGCCGCTGAAAAGCTGATCGCCGAGGGGCGAGTCACCGTCAACGGCACAACGGTCCGCGAGATGGGAGTCAAGGCCGAGCCTACTGACGACATCCGCGTTGACGGACGGCGCCTGCGTGCTCCCGAACGTTTCCGCTACATCCTGCTGAACAAGCCCGCAGGAGTCGTCACGACCCGCTCGGATCCGCAGCGCCGCCGCACGGTCATCGAACTCCTGGCCGGCGTGCGTGAGTACGTCTATCCAGTCGGGCGGCTCGACTACGACACGGAAGGCTTGCTGCTTCTGACCAACGACGGCGATCTCGCGGCGCGCCTGACGCACCCGCGCCATCAGGTCGAGCGCACATACGAGGCCCACGTGGCCGGCAGCCCGGACGACGAGGCGCTCAACAGGCTGCGGAAGGGAATCCCGCTCGACGGCCGGCGGACGATGCCCGCGGACGTCGTCCGGTTATCGAGGGGTCCGCTGAAATCCCGGCTGCGCGAAGGAAGCGGGAGCGGCGTGCTGTCGATCACGATCCGCGAAGGGCGTAACCGGCAGGTGCGGAGGATGTGCGAGGCGGTCGGTCATCCGGTGCAGAAGCTCAAACGGACGCGATTCGGTCCGATTGGCGATCGCAGTCTGCGTCCGGGTCAGTGGAGGGAACTGAGCCAGGAAGAAGTGAAGAAGCTGAAACTCAAGAGTGGGAAGTAGGTCCTTCGTCTGCTTCTTCCAGCGGCAGCACATCCTCGGCCGGCGTCTGCTCGGTGAGTCCCGCCGGCGGGTCGAAGCCGAGCGCCTCCGCCATGTCCTCGATCTTCGGCAGGTCGTTCAGGTCTTTCAAACCGAAGCGGATCAGGAACTCCTTCGTCGTCGCGTAGAGGAACGGTCGGCCCACCACGTTTTTGCGGCCGACAATCTTGACGAGGTGACGCTCGAGGAGCGTCGAGACGACGCCCGATGTGTTGACGCCGCGGATCTCGCCGATCTCGAGCGCGGTGATCGGCTGCTTGTAGGCGATGACTGCGAGCGTCTCGAGGCCCTGGACCGTCAGCTTCTGCGATGAGCGCTCGTGGAAGAGCCGGCGCACCCACTCGTGCAGCTGTGGGCGCGTGACGATCTGATATCCGCCGGCGACGTCGACGAGCTGCAACCCCGGGCGGCTCTCGTAGTCGACCCGCAGCGCCTCCACAGCGGCGGCGACGTCCTCCTTCGGCTCGTCGGCGAGGAGCTTGTTGAGCATTTTCGGCGTGACGGGCTCCGGCGAGGCGAAGATCAGCGCCTCGACGATCGCCTTCACTTCAGCTGATACCGTGCGTTCAACGACGGCGTTGTCCTGTTCGTCAGACATCTGCACTCTTGAACTGACCTATTTGCTTTCCACGTTCGACTTTTCGGCTGCCTCGGGGTCGCCAATCGGATGCGGCGCGTCCGCCGGACGCGCTCTCTTATACACGCGAATGGCGCCGAACGATCCGGACTGGAACACGCGAATCAGCTTCAGCCGGATCATCTCGAGCACCGCGAGGAAGCTGACGATCATGAACGCCCGGGACCCGTCGCCGTCCTCGAACAGTTCCTCGAAGCCGCAGGCCTCCGTTTCGGACAGGCGCCCCAGCAGCTGATGGATCCGATCCTCGATGGAGATCTGCGCCGGGGGCAGGACCATGTGCGGCCGCCGGTTCGCCCGCTCCAGCACGCCCCTGAACGCCGCGAGCAGGCTGAACAGATCGACTTCCAGCTCCGGCTCGTACTCGTCGCCCGCCGCCTCGGCGACGCTCGCGTCGGGCCGCATGAACTGCGCGCTGCGCAGCGTCTCGCGCTCGTGGAGCAGTTCCGCCGCTGCCTTGTACTTCTGGTGCTCGAGCAGCCGCCGGACCAGCGCCTCGCGCGGATCCTCCTCGACGGCGTCGTCCTGCGCCGGGTCGGGCCGCGGCAGCAGCGTCCGCGACTTCATGTGAATGAGCGTCGCGGCCATCACGAGGAAATCCCCGGCCACATCGAGGTTCAGCTCCTGCATGAGCGCGATGTAGGCGAGGTACTGCTCGGTGATGAGCGAGATCGGGATGTCGTAGATGTCCACCTCATTCTTGCGAATGAGGTACAGCAGGAGGTCGAGCGGTCCCTCGAAGGCGTCGAGCTTGACCTTGTACGCGTCGGGTGAGGATTCGAAGTCCGGATGTTCAGTGGTCACGATCAATACCGGAGCTTCACCGCCTCACGGACTCGCTCCATGGTCGTCTCTGCGATCCCGCGTGCACGGCGCGAGCCCTCAATCAGGATTTCGCGGACGCGCTCGGGCCGCGCCATCACTTCGCGTCGGCGCTCGCGCATCGGAGCCAGCGTGGCATTCATCGCCCGGGCCAGCTTCGTCTTCACCTCGACATCGCCGACCCTGCCGGCACGGTAGCGGGCCTTCAGGTCCTCGACCTCGGCCGTGTCGGGGTTGAACGCGTCATGGTACATGAAGACCGGGTTGCCTTCGACCGTGCCCGGGATGTCCGCACGCACGCGCTTCGGATCGGTGTACATCTGCCGCACCTTCTTCGTCACCGCGTCATCGTCATCGGTGAGGTCGATGGTGTTGCCGTAGCTCTTGCTCATCTTGCGGTTGTCGAGACCTGGCAGCCTCGGCATGGATGTCAGCAGCGGCTGAGGCTCGACCAGGACTTCTCCGTAGAACTGATGAAACCGCCTGACGGCCTCGCGCGACAGCTCGAGGTGGGCGACCTGATCCTCGCCGACCGGCACGAACCGGCCGTCGTACAGCGCGACGTCCGCCGTCTGCAGCAGCGGATAGCCGAGGAAGCCGACGGTGGACAGGTCCTTCTCGGCCAGCTGCTCCCGCTGTTCCTTGTAGGTCGGCACACGCTCGAGCCACGGAATCGGCACGACCATCTGAAGCAGCAGGTACAGCTCGGCATGTTCGGGCACGAGCGACTGGATGAAGAGCGTGCTGCGCTCCGGATCGACCCCGGCCGCGATCCAGTCCGCCGCGTTGTCGATGGCGTTCGCCGCGATGTCGCTCGTATTGGCGTACTCGCTCGTCAGGGCGTGCCAGTCGGCCACGAAGTAGAAGCAGTCGTACTGATCCTGTAGTGCAGCCCAGTTCTTGAGCGCGCCGACCAGATGGCCGAGATGGAGCCGGCCGGTCGGCCGCATTCCCGAAACGACGCGAAGCTTTGACATCAGGACACGAGGCCCAGGGCACGGAGAATCGCGAGCTCCACCGGGTTCACGATCTTCCACAGGATGCCGCTGAGCAGCAGGCCGTACAGGATGAACATCCCGTAGGGTCTGATGCGGTCGAAGAACGCCGCCGCCGGGCCGCTCAGGACTCCGGCGAGGACGTTGCCGCCGTCGAGCGGTGGCACCGGGATCATATTGAACACGGCGAGCAGGACGTTGAGAGCGGCCATCACCCTCAGGAACTCGAAGATCTCGGAGGACGCCGGCGTCGATCCGCCGGTGAAGCCAATCAGGTGCAGGCCGATCGCGGCGACCGCCGCGAGCGCAAGATTGCTCGCAGGCCCCGCAGCAGCAATCAGCATGTATTTCCGCTGCCAGTGGCCGTGCAGGTTGGCCGGGTTCACCGGCACCGGCTTGGCCCAGCCGATGATCGGCAGGTTCGACAGCATCGCCAGCAGCGGAAAGAGCACGGTGCCGATCGGATCGATGTGGACCGCCGGGTTCAGCGAGACGCGGCCGAGGCGCCGCGCCGTCGAGTCACCGAGGATGTCTGCCGATAGCGCGTGCGCCGCTTCGTGGAAGGTCAACGACATCAGCAGCACGACGAACGGGATGATGAGGCTTGCGAGATCGACGTTCACCGACGGTCCAGCCTAGCACGATCCCGGATTCGGGTCGGTCCAGACAGGCTTCGCTAGTCGGTCCAAGCAGGCTTCGCTGTCGGTGCGAGGGGACTTCGCTGTCGGTGCAAGGGGTGCGAACGTCTCGCACCCCTGCACCAACAACGTCAGGCAGGCAGGTGCGCCGTGTCGTACTCGAATTCAGTCTTGCGTTTGCGCTCTTCGGGATGACGGACCGTGAGCACCGGGCAGGGCGCCGTGCGCACCAGCCGCTCGGCGACGCTTCCCAGGAGCAGGTGAGCAAAGCCGGTCCGGCCGTGCGTGCCGATGACGATCAGATCGATGCCACGCTCGGCCGCATATTCGGCGATCGTGCGGGCGCCATGGCCGAAGAGCACCTCGCTGTCGATGCGCATGCCGGCCGCCGCGCGCGGCGCGGCGCGATGCCGCAGCCGTTCCTGAGCGTCCTGCAGCATGGCGCTGCGGAGGGCAGGTGCCTCGGAGATGTAAGCCTCCGCCGCCATCCCGTCAGTCACGAACGGGTCTTCAAGCACGTGCAGCAGCTGCATCGACGCACCGAACCGCTCGGCAAGCGCGAAGGCATACTCCAGTGCCGCATCGGCGGTCGTGCTGAAATCCGTGGGGACGAGAATGCGAGTGAAGCGAGTCATGGCCTCCTCCCTCCATGGCCGACCTCGGTCGGCCTCACCTCTTCCGGTGAAGAATCCGGGAGCGGTCGGAAACAAGAGGCGCAACTCGTGTGCCGTCCGGCGAGAGCGTGAAACGCGCCGCATTCCGACAGGCTGATGCGTTCCGCGTATCAAGAACTCGGTGGGAGTTCGCGCTCGCCGCTGGAAATTCCCCTCGCAGCGCTCCAGCACTCGCACGTTACGGCTGTGCACACCGCGCAATATTTTGCCGAGCTATTGCGCGGCCTTCGGCGTTGCGTCGTCCGGATACCAGTAGACCTTGTGGCAGCTCTCGCAGGCGTTGTCGATCTCTTCACCGACGTTCAGGATGCCGTCCTTGTCGTGCGCCCTCGCCGCCACCAGCGCCTTCGTTGCCGTCTCCCGCAGGGCATCGACCTTCAGATCCCAGGCGCCGCGATCCTTCTCCACCTTTTCCTCGATCTGCGCGGGGGTGAGCTCGGGCGCGTCCGGCTGACTCTTCGAGTTGGCCTGCGCCGGCAGCGACATGTGGCGGCCGGGCACCTTCAGCAGATTGGCGGCCTCGGCGAGAGCCAGGGCGTTATGCTCCACGACCGCCCACTCCTCATCGTTCTTGGGTACCTTCTCGACCAGGCCGTCCTTGCCCGACTCCGTTGACACCGCGTCCCACAGCACCTTCGACGTCGGGTCCACGATGCCCTTCATGACGTCCTTCACGGTGCCGACCGGAACCATTGGTGTTTCCGCTGAAGCCGATTTCGCAGGAACCGGCGCCGCCTGACGTGCACACGCGGCAGCACCAATCAAGACGACAGACATCAGGACGATTGCTCTTCGCATCGCTGCTCCAATCCCACCGGCCGTCCGCCGGAGGGACCAATCGTACGCACGCCCGCACAGGCTTCCGCCTGAAGTTTTGCTGAAGTTTTCTTCACGTAGTGTCCGGCTTTCGCCGGACCTGTTGATCAGGGGTTCGGCCTAGGCCTTACCCAGCCCGAACTTCTCGATGCGGTACCGCACCTGGTCGCGGTTAATCCCGAGCAGCTGGGCGGCTTGCGTCTGGTTGCCGTTGGCGCGTTCGAGTGCCTGCATCAGCAGCTGGCGCTCGACCTCGTCCAGATTGACCCCTTCTGCCGGCAACCGGAACTGCGTCGCCGCGACGGTACGCGTCAGCGTGGTGAAGTGTTCGGGCTCCAGCCAGTCGCCCTCGACCAGCAGCATCGCCCGCTCGATCGCGTTTCGCAGCTCACGCACGTTGCCGGGCCACCCGTACTGCTCGAGGACATCGAGGGCCGCCGGCGACAGGCCGCGGACGCGCTTGCGAAACTCCCGGTTGAATCGATCGACGAAGTAACCGGCCAGGCGGGACACGTCACCGCGGCGCTCGCGCACCGGCGGCAGCGCGATCGGCATGACCTGCAGCCGGTAGAACAGGTCCTCGCGAAACCGGCCAGCTTTGACCTCGTCCTCCAGGTTTCGATTCGTTGCGGCGATGACGCGGACGTCCACGCGCAGGTCGGCCAGCCCGCCGACACGCTTGAACGTCTTCTCCTCGAGAAACCGCAGCAGCTTCGCCTGGAGCGCCGGCGTCATCTCGCCGATCTCGTCAAGGAACACCGTGCCGCCATCGGCGGTCTCGAACAACCCGCGCTTCTGCTGGCGGGCGTCGGTGAAGGCCCCCCGCTCATGCCCGAACAGCTCGCTTTCGAGCAGCTGCTCCGGCAGCGCCGAGCAGGTGATGTTGACGAACCCCCGCGAGGCGCGCCCGCTGCTGTAGTGAATGGCTTTGGCCGCCAGATCCTTGCCGGTGCCGGTCTCCCCTGTCAGGAGGACGGTTGATGCGGGGCTTCCGGCAACCCGCGCGAGCAGCGCCTTCACCTGACGCATCGCCGGTGAGTCGCCGATGATGGCGTCGAAGCCGAACTCCTTTTCCTGGCTGCTGCGCAGCGTGCGCACCTCGCGCCGGAGCTCGCTCGTTTCCAGAGCCTTCTCGACGAGCATCGCCACTTCATCGAGATTGAACGGCTTGTTGACGTAGTGATAGGCGCCCAGCTTCATCGCCTCGACGGCGTTCTCGATGGTCGAGTACGCGGTCATGAGGATCACCAGGGTGTCCGGCGAGGTGTCCTTGATCCGCCGCAGCACCGACAGGCCATCGCCGTCCGGCAGCTTGAAGTCGAGGAGGACGAGATCCACGCCGTTCGCCGCCTGCTGCAGCGCCTCGCCGGCGGTGCCGGCCTCGACGATGGTGTAGCCCTCTCGCGCGAGCCGCTCGCGGAGCGACCAGCGCAGGAGAGATTCGTCGTCAACGATGAGTAGAGTCGCGGGCACGCCACAGTATAGCTATCGTCTTGCGCGGGACTGCGGCTACCATCACTGCACCGACCGCCCATGGCGAATCCGCGTACTGCGCCCCAGGGCCGCCTGCCCGATCACGTGCAGCAGCTCGCTGACTTCAAGCGGGCGCTCGATCACGCCGCGATCGTCGCCACCACCGACGTGACAGGCCGCATCACGTACGTCAACGACAAATTCGTCGAGATTTCCGGCTACTCACGCGAGGAGCTGCTCGGCCAGGATCACCGCATCATCAACTCGAGTTTCCACAGCAAGGACTTCATCCGCGATCTCTGGCGAACGATTGCCGGCGGGCACGTCTGGCATGGCGAGCTTCGCAACCGCGCAAAAGATGGGCATTTCTACTGGGTGGACACGACGATCGTTCCGTTCCTCGACACCCGGGGAAAGCCCTATCAATACATTGCGATCCGCGCAGACATCACGGCGCGGAAAGCCGCGGAGGAGCGCCTCGCACACCAGGCGGCACTTGCGCGCGTCGGCCAGATGGCCGCCGTCGTGGCGCACGAAGTGCGCAACCCGCTCGCCGGCGTCAAAGGCGCCATTCAGGTGCTGATGTCCCGGCGCAGTGCCGACGACAGCGAGCTGCCCGTCATGCGTGACATCGTCACCCGCATCGACGCGTTGAGCGAGTTGATTAACGACCTGATGGTGTTCGCGCGTCCGCGGCCTCCGCGGCTCACGGCCGTGGAGATCCAATCCGTTCTCGCCGACGCGATCACGATCGTGCGGCGCGATCCGTCGGCCCATGAAGTCGAGATCGTCGTCGAGGGCGAGGACATGTCGGTGACGGCGGACGGAGAAATGGTCCGCGCCACCGTGTTGAACCTGCTGCTGAACGCCGCGCAGGCCATGGCCGGTCAGGGCCGGATTGTCGTGAGCACCGGGCACAGCGATGGCTCGGCCATCGTGACGATCCGCGATACGGGTCCCGGGATCCCGCCGGAGATTCGAGACCAGATCTTCGAGCCGTTTTTCACGACCAAGGCGCGCGGCGGCGGGCTGGGACTGCCGATTGCCAAGCGCACCGTCGAACTGCACGGCGGATCGCTGACGCTCGACTGCCCCGCCACCGGCGGCACCGTCGTCACGATGAGCCTGCCGATCCATCCGACGGTTGCGCCGACTCTTACGCCTTAAGCTTCCTTGGGCCTCCTTAGGCCTTAGGCCTTGGCCCTTGGGCCTTCCTCAGCTCAGGCCGGCGCCGGGCTGACAACGCCGGTTGATCGGCCATTCGTAAATTCGCGCTTGGCCAGTCCGAACTTCTCGATGCGGTAGCGCACCTGATCGCGGTTGATCCCCAGCAGGTGCCCGGCATGGGTCTGGTTGCCACCCGTCCGTTCCAGCGCCTGCACGACCAGTTGACGCTCGACCTCTTCGAGATTGACGCCTTCGGGCGGCAGCCTGAACGTGGCCGTCACGGCGGTCCGCGACAGCGTGCTGAAATCCTCGGCGCCGAGCAGACGCTTGTCCGTGAGCAGCATCGATCGTTCGATCGCATTACGCAGCTCGCGGACGTTCCCTGGCCAGCGGTACTGCTCCAGCAACACCAGCGCCTCTGGAGTCACTCCGCGCACCTGCTTCCGGAATTCACGGTTGTAGCGATCGACGTAGTAATCGACGAGCAGCGGGATGTCACCGCGGCGTTCGCGCAGCGACGGCAGCATCACGGGCATCACCTGCAGCCGGTAGAAGAGATCCTCCCGGAACTTCCCGGCTTTGACCTGCTCCTCCAGATTCCGATGCGTTGCCGCCACCACCCGAACGTCCACTCGGATGTCGGTAAGCCCGCCGATCCGCTTGAAGGTCTTCTCTTCGAGAAAGCGAAGCAGCTTGGCCTGCAGCCCCGGCGTCATCTCGCCAATCTCGTCGAGAAACACCGTTCCGCCGTCGGCGGTTTCGAACAGTCCCCGCTTCTGCTGGCGCGCGTCGGTGAACGCCCCGCGTTCGTGCCCGAACAGCTCGCTCTCGAGCAGCTGCTCCGGAAGCGCCGAGCACGTGATGTTCACGAACGGCTTTGCGGCGCGGACGCTGTTGAAGTGAATCGCCTTGGCGGCCAGGTCCTTACCTGTGCCGGTCTCGCCCGTCAGCAGCACGGTTGACGCCGGGCTGTTGGCGATGCGCACGAGGAGCGCCTTCGCGGCGTTCATCGCCGGCGACGACCCGATGATCGACTCGAAGCTGAACTCGCGGCTCTGGCTGCTGCGATACGCACGCACCTCGCGACGGAGGCGGCTCGTTTCGAGCGCCTTCTCCACCGTGAGCGCGACGTCATCGAGATTGAACGGCTTGTTCAGGTAGTGATACGCGCCGTGCTTCATCGCCTCGACGGCGTTCTCGACGGTCGAGAACGCCGTCATGAGAATGACCGGCGTATCCGGCGACGTTTCCTTGATGCGCCTCAGAAGGGTCAGGCCGTCGCCATCCGGCAGACGGTAGTCGAGCAGGACGAGGTCGACGCTGCCCGCGATCTGCTCGAGCGCCGCCGCGGCAGTCGCGGCCTCCACAACGGTATAGCCTTCGCGCCTGAAGCGCTCGCGCAGCGACCAACGGACCAGTTCTTCATCGTCGACGACGAGTAGTGTTGCGTTTGCCATGACCTGAACCTGTTTGGGGGAAATTCCACGGCACCGGGAAAAGATCCCCTTTTTTCCCCGTTTTCTTGGTGCCTGACAGGTATCAGAGCAACTTCCGGACCCGCTCCGTCAGGGGACGACACCCTTTCCTTCGATCCAGTCGTAGCCTCGGCCCGTGACAAGGTTGGCGGCCTCTTCCGTGCGCCCGTCCGGCCAGGTGACGGTCGCTCGCGCGATACGGTCACGCCGGCCGACGCCGAAGGTCACTGGCAGCTCCGATTGGGACAGGTAGCTCGATCCGCTGTGCACGATCCGGGACTGCGTGGTGCCGTCGTACGAGATGCGCACGGTGCTGCCGATGGCGTCACGATTCGATGTCGTCCCCCGAAGGCGGAAGCGGATACTGCGGTTCCCTCCGGCCTGATCGTTCCGCAGCAGCACAGCAGGGCCGTTGTTCGTGGTGATGAGGAGATCGAGATCGCCGTCGCGATCGAAGTCGCCGTAGGCGAGTCCGCGGCCGACGCGCGGCTGCGCGAACCCGGCGCCGACCGCTGACGACGCGTCGCGAAAGCGCGTATTGCCTTGATTCAGAAACAACTGCGGCCGCTGCGCGTAGCCGGCCTTGCCGCGGACATTGCGTACCGTGTCGTCGATGTGGCCGTTCACGGTCACGAGGTCGAGCCGTCCATCGAGGTCCAGGTCGGCGAACACACAGCCGAAGCCCAGATAGTTGCGCGACGGGAAGCCGACGCCGGCCTCGGTCGCCACATCGCGGTAGGTGCCGCCCTGCGACCGGCGGTAGAGACCGATCATCTCGCCTTCGAAGTTGGTGATCGCCAGGCCCGGCCCGCCTGAGTTGTCGAAGTCGCCGACATCCACACCCATGCCCGCGCGCGCCACGCCATCGACGCTGAGCGCGACGCCGGCCTGCAGCGCCACGTCCTTGAAGGTCCCGTTGCGCTGGTTGCGATAGAGCTTGTTCGGCTGCGTGTCGTTGGCCACGAAGATGTCCGGCCAGCCGTCCTGATCCTGATCGATCAGCGCCACGCCAAGTGCCTTCGACGTCGAATCGAAGATGCCACACGTGGCTGTGACGTCCTCGAACGTCCCGTTGCCGCGATTGCGGAACAGCCAGCAGGTTTCTCCGCGGTACGCCTCCGGCGTGCAGTACGACTTCTGCTTGCCGTCGAGGCTGCAGAAGACGTCGCGATCCGCTGACCATCTGACGTAGTTGCAGACGAAGAGATCGAGCAGTCCATCCCGATCGATGTCCACCCACATCGCCGACGTGCTGAATGCGCTCCGTCCGCCCAGGCCACTGCTGCGCGTCACATCGACAAACGAGCCCTTGCCCGTGTTGCGAAACAGCCGGTTCTGGCCGACACAGGTGATGAAGATGTCTGGAAAGCCGTCGTTGTTGTAGTCACCGACCGCGACCCCCATCCCGTACATCTCGACGTCGAGCCCGGCGGCCTTGGTCACGTCGGTGAAGGTGCCGTTGCGGTTGTTCCGATACAGGCGAAGCGTCGAGCGCTGACGGTGATGACCAGGCCAGTCGGCGCCGTTGATCAGCAGGATGTCCTGCCATCCATCGGCGTCGTAGTCCAGGAACGCGCACCCGGAACCAAGCGTTTCCGGCAGCAGCTTCCCTCCATACGCTCCGTTGTTGTGGCGAAAAGCGAGCCCCGCCGCCGCGGTCACATCGACGAACTGAAAGCCGGGATTGAAGTTCGACTGTCCGGCGACGGTTGCGCCCAGTGCCGACAGACCGGCACCAAGCCCGCAGCACTGCAGGAAATCGCGACGATTCATGACAACGGGTTCACGAGGCCGTGCTGGAGGGCGTAGACGACCAGTTCCGCGGTCTTGTGCACGCCGAGCGTCGCCATGATGTTGGCGCGGTGCACGGCCACGGTGTTGGCGCTCAGCTTGAGCCGGACCGCGATGTCCTTGTTCGACAGGCCGTCGCAGATCAACTGCAGCACTTCGAGTTCACGCGGGGTCAGCCGTTTGCGCTCACCCGCCAGCGCCGGCTTGACGAGCGTCTGATCGATGACGGTTTCGCCGGCCGCCACGCGGACGATCGCCGACGCCAGGTCGAGATCGACGACGTTCTTGAGGATGTAGCCGCTGGCGCCGGCGTCGATCGCCTGCTGAACCACCGTGCCTTCTGAATGCATGCTCAGCATGAGCACCGCAATGTCTGGAGCCGACGCCCTGATGGTCCTCGTGGCTGCCATCCCGCTGGTGCCCGGCATCGCGGCATCCATCACCACGACGCGTGGGTGAAGTTCGGCGGCGAGCTTGATCGCCTCGTCGCCGTCGGCCGCTTCGCCAACGACATCGATCCGCGAGTCGTCCTCGAGCAGGCGCCGGAAGCCGCGCCTGACCAGGTGGTGATCGTCGGCCAGCAGGACCGTGATCTTTTCGCTCATAGGGCGGCTCCCCGCGCGCCGGTTGGAACCGTCATTCTGACAAGAGTGCCGCCTCCTGGCGCCTCACTGACGTCCAGCGTTCCTCCCACGAGCGCCGCACGTTCGCGCATGGCGACCAGCCCGAGGCCGCGGCGCGACTCACCGGGCGGAAACCCGCGCCCGTGATCCTCGACCTCCAGCTCCAGCAGCTGTCCGCTCGATCGCAGCCTCACCGTGGCGTGCTGGGAGCCCGAGTGCCGGGCGACATTGGCCAGCGACTCCTGAAGCACGCGGTAGACGTGAATAGCGGCCTGATCGTCGAGGCGCACGGGGTCACCGGTTCGCTCGTACGCCACCTCGACGCCCGACTGCCGTTCGAAGGTCGAGAGGTACCACTCGATCGTGCTCTCGAGGCCGAGCTCCTCGAGAATCCCCGGATGCAGCGACTGGGACAGTCCGCGCACGTTGTCCAGCGCGGTCTGCGCGACCTCGCCGATCTCGCGCAGATCGGAACGCAGGGGCGAATCCTCCGGCACCCGCTTGCTGACACGGCCCAGCATCGTCCCCATCGCCGTCAAGACCTGGCCGAACTCGTCGTGAAGCTCCCGTGAGATCTCTCGCAGTGTCGCCTCGCGGGTGGCGATCAGCGTCTGCGCCACGGTGCGCCGCTCCTCGGAGACGAGCTCGAGCTCGGCGAACACGCGCCGGTTCGAGCGGATGAAGTACAGGCTTGTGATGGTAATCGCCAGGAGCGCGGCGGCAAGGAACCAGTACACCCGGGCCTGGACCTCTCCGTAGATCTCCTGCACCTGCCGGGCGACTTCGGCTTCGGCCTGGTTGTTCTCGACGAACAGCCGCGCGACGGCCGTGCTGAGCGACGCGTGCCTCGGCTGCAGCGTCAGACGAATCTGATCGCGTGCCTCCTGTTCGTGCCCCTCACGCGCAAGGGCGAACATGCGATCGGCTGCATCCCAGAACTGCTGGACTGACTGCACCACGAACTCTGTCTGCTCAGGCGAGCGCGGGGCGACGCCCACTGCCTCCTGCTCCTTCAAGGCGTCGGCCAGATCGGTCCGGATGCGATCGAACTGCGCGAAGTAGGCCACGACCGGGTACGGCTCGCCCCGGTCCAGGACGTCCCGCATCGACAGCGCCAGCTGATTCAGGTCGTTCTGGATGCGCAGGAGCTGCAAGGACTCGCGGCGGTTCCGGTCGGTCAGGTCCGTCTGCAGCCGCCGCAAGCCGTTGATCTGGCCGGTGATCGACCACGTATACGCCACGACCACGGCGAGGCTGAGCATCAGCCCGACGAGCAGCGCGACGGTCGGAGAGCGGTGCGCTGCGCGGCTCTGGCTCGACATCTGGGGGCCGATTATAGCGACGGGTCGTGAGGCGGTATGATGGCGGCTCTTCCGGCTGACGCCGTAGAGGTAAAGAAGATGAGCGACATCACGAGACGCGAGACCCTGAGACTCGGACTGAGCGCGGCTGCGGGGCTGGCGCTTGTCCCGGAATGGGCGCTACCGGCACTGGCACAGGGCGAGGTGGATGTGCCGTTCACCGACTTCCCCGCCAACTTCTCCACCGGTCCGGCGGATGGCGCGAGGCGGACCATCGACCTTCGCAAGATCGATGGCCTGATTACGCCGACCGATCAGTTCTTCTTCATCCAGCACTACGACAAGCCACAGGTTGACGGGGCGTCGTATCGATTGAAGCTGACCGGCCTCGTCTCGAAGCCGGTGGAGCTCTCGCTCGCCGACCTGCAGTCGATGAAGCCGGTGGACGTGGTCAACGGCTACGAGTGTTCCGGGAACAGCCCGCGCGGCATGCAGGGCCTCTCATCGTGCGGACGGTTCACCGGCGTGCGGCTGCGCGACGTGCTGCGGCGCGTCGGCGTGGGCGACACGGCCCGCGAAGTCGTCTTCTTCGGCGCCGACAAGGGTCCAGAGGAGGTCGTCTTCCGGACGACCACGCTGAAAGTGCAGCAGCAGTTTGGCCGGAGCATCACCGTCGAAAACGCGATGAAGCCCGAGCCGATTCTTGCCTGGGCGCTCAACGGCAAGCCGCTCGATCGCGATCACGGGTTCCCGCTGCGCGTGATCATGCCGGGCTGGTACGGCGTCGCGAACGTGAAGTGGCTCTCCGAGATCCATCTCCAGGAAGAGCGCTTTCTCGGCAACTATCAGGCGCGCCACTATCGGACCGTCTGGGCGGTCGGTGGCACGGGCGAGCTCAACGACCCGGCGACGCAGTTCGTCGAGCGCGAGGTGTCGAGACTGAATGTGAAGTCGGTGATCGCCCGTGTGCGCAAGTCCGGGGACGCACACACGATTCATGGCTTCGTCCTGAACGATGGAACGCCGCTGCGCTCCGTCGAGGTGAAAGTCGACAACGGCCCGTGGCAGAAGGCCGTGCTCGATCCTGCCAACTCCCAGTATTCGTGGAAGCTCTTCTCGTATCGCTGGCAGGGCGCGACGCCTGGCGAGCACACGATCGTGTCGCGTGCGACGGACATCAACGGCGTCGTGCAGCCGACGGCCGAGGAGCTGACGCGGAAGAAGAAGACGTTTCTCGAGGACAACTCGCAGTTCCCGCGGAAGGTGATGATCGCGTAACGCGACTTGGACCTGCTGTCCGGCGCCGCGTACGCGGCCGTGGCGGTGTTCGCCGGCGCCATCGCCGCCATGACCGGGTTCGGCATCGGCAGCCTGCTCACGCCGGTGCTCGCTCTCACCGTTGACACGCGTCTCGCCGTCGCTGCCGTCTCGATCCCTCACGTCATCGGCACCGCCGTCCGCCTTCGCCTGCTCGGCGGACGGATCGATCGGCGCGTGCTTCTCAGCTTCGGGCTGACGAGCGCGGCGGGCGGCCTGGCCGGCGCCGCGCTCTACGACATGGCGACCAGCCGCTGGCTGAACGTCGTGTTCGGCCTGCTCCTCCTGTTTGCGGCCTTCAGCCAGATCAGCGGTCTGGCCACACGCCTGCGCTTCAGTGGGTGGACTGCGTGGGTCGCGGGCGCGCTGTCGGGCCTGCTCGGCGGACTCGTCGGCAATCAGGGCGGCATCCGATCAGCGGCGCTGGTCGGGTTCAACCTGCCCAAGGAAACCTTCGTCGGCACCGCGACCGCGATCGCGCTGTTCGTAGACGGGGCCCGCCTGCCGATCTACGTGGCCAGCCAGCGTGCGGACCTGCTCTCGCTGTGGCGATGGATCGCGGTTGCCTCGATCGGCGTCGTGGCAGGCACGCTCATCGGCAGCCGAACGCTGGCGCGTGTCCCGGACGTCTGGTTCCGGCGAGTTCTCGCAGTCACGCTCGCCCTGCTCGGCGTCGTCATGCTGGCGCGGACGTACCGGGCCTGAGCGGACACGCTACCGCTCCGGATGATGCGTCGAATGTTCGTCGCCCTTCGGCGCCGGCGCTGGAACCGGAGCCTGACCCGGCGCCTTGTTCATCATTCCGCCCGCACCGTGCATGGAACTCATGTGCGACATCATGCGTTCCATCATCTCGGTCTGCATGCGCATCTGCTCATGCATCTGCGTGCGCTGCGCGACGAGCTCGGCCACGACGTCGGCGATCGCCGCGACCTTCTGCTCCCCTCGAGCTGCGTTCATCCTGGTGACGAGCCCGGCAAGCTTCTGATCCGCTTCGACCGAGCGCTGCATCATCATCTGCATGCGGCCCGGGGCCATCGTCGCCGCCTGGGTGTTGCCGGGCTCCGCCGGCGAAGCCGGATGACCTCCCGGTCCCGGGCTCTGCGCAAGCGCAGCGGCGGTCGCGCCTGCTACTCCGGCGAACGCGACGACCGACCACATTCGAGCGTATCTGGACAAGAGTGAACGGGTCACGGCGCGCCTCCTTCTTGAATTCTCAGAGAGAAGAGGGCACGACGCGTGCCGTTGAATCCGCGCGGAAGATGGCCGGGTTGCTTCCAGGCCCTGCTGGCGACAGACGTCGGGACACGACATTTCCCGCACCGTCCGCGGATTAGTCAGGGCGCGCCCTGGCGCATGTCACCTTCGGCCGCCGGCTACCGGCGCGACTGCGACTGCTTGACCGCGAACGTCCTGAGAGCCGGACTCACGAGGCCGAGCGCCGTCGCCTCGGCGGCGGCGCGCTCCTCGTCCCAGCGGTCGATCACCATGCGCTTGATCATCCAGAGCGCTGCCGCCCGATTGGCGCTCGCGCAGTGGATGAAGACCGGCTGATTCCCCGGATCGGTCACGGCGGCCAGAAACCGGTCGACCAGCATCGGATCCGGAGCGCTGGCGTCGAAGGGCAGATGAATGAAGGTTAGTCCGGCGGCCTTGGCCGCTGCCGCCGACGCGGTGATCTCGGCCCCGGGTTCGGTGGCCACACGGAGGTTGATGACCGACGCATATCCCAGCTTCCTGACTTCAGCCAGTGCAGTCGGAGCCGTTGCGCCGGCGCAGGCCACCGTCTTCCCCAGATACCCGAAGTTGATGATTCCCGGAACGGATGCCTTGCTCACGCCTGTCTGAGCATTCACGACGCTCGCCGAGCCCACGAGAACCGCGCACAACAGATATTTCGCCGCCATCACTTGTCTCCCTGAATGCGGATGACGTCCATCCTGTCACAACCTCAATCTCAGGTAGATCGAATGCGCATACGAGTCCCGCTGCGCGGCGCCGGAAGCGCCTTGACCAGGATATCCACAACGAGGTTGGCATGAACGTCGATCAGCACGAGATCGCGATCCGCAAATCGATACTGCAACTCATCCGGCAATGCCGGCAATACCGCGAGGAACGACGGCCACATCGCCGATCCGAGCGCCCACGGAAACGGCTCATTGATGGTCGGCTTCGGGACGCCCGGCAGCCGCTCCTCGTTGATGAACGCCAGCACCTCCTCGACCGTGTCGTTACACTCAATCAGCCGTGCCGTCAGGCGCCCTCGAATCAGACTGCCCACATCCTCTGTGAAGATCGCGCCGCGTCTGGCGTCCGGGCGAGCCGACCGGATTGCTGACTGCATCGCTTCGATCGCGTCGTCCATCTCTTCGGGATCCTCGAATTGCCAGTGCAGCGACAGCTTTCGCTCGACGCGGTTATGCACCTCCATGTACGCGTCGATGCGCTGAGTGAACGCTTCCAGGGCCGGCTCCTCGAGCGCTGTCGCTGCGAGCCGTTCGGCCGCGCACACGGGCTGGGCCGTCGCCGACATGGCGGAAAGCGTGAGCATGAGGAACGTGAAGACGGCCAACATGGCGGCACCCTCCTTGAGGTACGCGGAGCGACGCGTACCAGGGCTCAGCGCACCCTTCGTGCCACCGGCGGTGTCAGCAGCCGCGCGCCGGTTCCAGGTTCTTTCGGGTAGCGTTCGCTGGAATTTTCAGGTCCCGGCGGAAAAATCTGCAGCGTGGCGGCTCCGGCGTTCAGGTGAGGACCGACGCGACAATGGCGCTCGCACAATAGGCGGCCGCCGCGACCGCGGCGCCGAGGCAGAGCGTTTCCAGTCCAGCCCGCCACCATGGCTCTTTCGTAAGAGCGGTACGCGCGGCTCCGACGAGAAACAAGGCGACGAAGGTCAGGAGCGTGGACCAGATCGGCCGCCCGCTGACGCCGGGATACAGAAACGGCAGCAGCGGAATTGCGCCAGCTCCGACAAAAGCCACTAGTGTGGCCACCCCGTGCTTCCAGGGGTACGCCTCTTCTTCCGGCAGACCCTCTGCCGCACGGACGCGTTCGTGGGTACGAATAGAAAGCAGGTTGCCGACGCCCATGGACATCCCATCCGCGGCGAGATTGGCGGCGCCAATGATCAGCACCGCCGCCGCCGGCAACGCCCCGCCCGTTGCGCCGCTCACCACGGCGAAGGTCGTGATGATCCCGTCATTGGCGCCGTAGACGAGGTCGCGGACGTAATGCCGGGCAGTCGCCGAGACCCCAACCGGCTCGACGTGCAGGGACCTGCGGGCCTCCGCCCGTCTTCCCAAATCGCCCGGCGCGTCCATACACTCCTCGGATGCACGACATATACCGCGGCGAGCCACGTCGCCTGGAGCAGAGTGATGTCTTCGAGCGCACACGGGCCTGACATGGGAGCGGCCGAGGAGCCAGTGACGACACCGGCAGTCGTCTTTGAACATGTGGCGTTCGCCTACGATGCTCAAGTGGTGCTGCGGGACATCAGCTTCGTGGTCCCCGCAGGCAGCATGCGCATCCTGCTCGGGGCAAGCGGTGCCGGCAAATCACTGGTGCTGAAGCTGATGCTCGGACTCCTGCGCCCGGATAGCGGCCGCATCTATGTGCACGGCTCTCGCGTCGACAACATGCACGAGCGGGATCTTCTGCAGCTGCGGGCAGACATCGGCATGCTGTTCCAGGAATCCGCACTCTTCGACTCGCTGACAGTCGGCGACAACGTCGGATACCGCCTTTACGAGGAGACCGACATGCCGCCCGCCGACGTGCGGCAGCGCGTTGAAGATGTACTGGGCTTCATGGAACTACGCGAATTCGTTGACCGTCTGCCGTCGGAGCTCTCTGGGGGGCAGCGGCGCCGTGTCGCGATTGCGCGCGCGATGGCGGCAAAGCCGTCGCTGCTGCTGCTGGACGACCCGACCACCGGACTCGACCCCATTGTCGCCACGACGGTTGACGACGAGATCGTGAAGCTGCGGGATATCGAGCACGTCACTGCGGTCATCGTCACCCACCAGATCCGCGACGCGTTCTACGTCGCCACGCATCGGGCCCTTAGTACAGACGGATCTCTCAAGATTGTCCCGGTTCCCGACGACGCCACTCCGCCCGCCGATTTCATGGTCCTGCACGACGGCGTGATTCGATTCGAAGGGACAGGCGCCGAGCTGCTGGCTTCGCAGGACGACTACCTGAAGGATCTGCTCTTCATGACCCTGCCGCCCTGGTAAA
>DATLLQ010000266.1:0-26025 GCA_035537775.1 Vicinamibacterales bacterium
GGTGCTCGGCCTGACACCGGACGAATCAGGACAACTCCGTCCCGCAGTTCCGACGTATAGGAGTCGTGCGTGGCGTTGAATGCGCGAACGAACTCGGCTGTCGGAACTCGTTCCTCTTCCGCGAAATGGTCCCGATTGGCGTTCCAAGGATTCCAGCGCTTTGGACTCGGTCTCTGGAACTCCTCGTAGTCCTGGCGAAGCGCTTCCAGCCCCACAGTGCAGCCAGCCTCCACCAGCATCTGGGCAGCAGAGATGGCGTACACGTCCGCCCTCGCAATGAACGACGAGGGAACTGTGTCGCACGCCGCGTGTGCTGGCTGTGCCTGAATCAAAAGCAGGCCCAGTCCGAGTGCCCCGAACCGCATCGCTAGAGTAGACACCGGTTCGAAGCTTCTGTCTTTCTTCGTGTGCTTCGATATCCTTCGTGCCCTTCGTGGTTAGAAAGAGTGTGGCGCGTCGGTGAGGCACCCCTGACGGAGTGCCCTACGAGCACTGACCGCGCGGGAGCGTGAGAGTGAACGTCGAGCCGTGGCCCTCGCCCTCGCTCGCGACGGCGATCGTCCCGCCGTGCAGCTCGACAAAGTGGCGCACGAGCGACAGCCCGAGTCCCAGGCCCCCCACTATGCGGGATTGCGCATGATCGGCCTGCCAGAACCGCTGAAACAGGAACGGCAGTGACTCGGGGCGGATGCCGATGCCGGTATCCGTGACCGTCACGATCAGCGAGTCGTCATGCACGGACAGCGCCGCCTCGACGACGCCTCCCCTGCCGGTGAACTTGACGCCATTCGACAGCAGGTTCCAGAACACCTGCTGCATCCGATCGGTGTCGCAGCTCGCTGGCACCGGCTGATCGGGCAGGTTGAGCCGAAGTGACACGCCCTTCGCATCCGCGGACGGGCGAACGCTGTCCACCGCGGCACGCAGCGGCACCGTGAGATCACACGTGTCCAGGTTTAAGCGCAGCTTGCCGGTGACAATTGTCGAGACGTCGAGCACATCCGACACGAGCTGCGAGATGACGCGGGCATTGCGCTCGATAATCTCGACGACCTGTTCGCGGCGATCGCCGCTGAAGTGGCCGTCGCGAAGCATTCGCGTGTAACCGAGCACGGCGTTGAGCGGCGTGCGCAGCTCGTGCGAGAGCATGGCCAGGAACTCGTCCTTGGCCCGGCTTGCATCCTCCGCCCGGCGTGTCAGACGACGCTGTTCCGAAATGTCCCGGGCGATCTTCGACGCGCCGATGATGGTGCCATCAGCCGCGCGCACGGGCGAGACGGTCAACGAGATCTCGATCAGACTGCCGTCCTTGCGTTGGCGGACGGTCTCGAAATGCTCGACCGCGCGACCGGCACGGATCGTCGCGAGCACCTCGTCCTCCTCGAACTGCCGATCGGCCGGAATGATGATCCTGATCGGCCGCCCGATGATCTCGTCGGCACTGTATCCAAACATCCGCTCGGCCGCGCCGTTCCACGTCTGCACGACGCCGTTCAGATCCTTGCTGACGATCGCGTCTTCCGACGAGTTCACGATGGCCGCCAGCCGGAGCGCTTCGCGCTCGAGCGTCCTCTGGTGTGACATGTCGCGCACGATGCGCGACTTGCCGATCAACCGCCCTTCGGGAGTGGTGACCGTCGAGAGCGACACCGAGATCGGCACGCGGCGGCCGTCCCGGGTGAGGCCAACCGTCTCGAAATGACTCGACGCCTGGCCACGCTGCACGTGCAAGGACGCGTTGTCGCCCGCCGCGCGAATCTCGGGAGGAACGATGATCTCGATCGGAAGGCCGATCGCCTCGGACGCGGAATACCCGAACAACCGCTCGGCCGATCGATTCCAGGTCTCGATGGCGCCCTCGAGTGTTTCTGTGATGATGGCGTCTTCGGAGGAGGCGACGACGGCGGCCAGTCGAAGGGTAGCGGGATCAATCATCCGCGCGGAGGACATCTACGACCACGGTATCCCCTGGAGGCCCATTCCGAAAGCTCAGCCACGTCGCAGCGGCCAGAAGCCGAAGTACGCCGCTGAGAAGATCAGGAACGGGAACGTCACGCTGAGCAGCGCGTTCACGAGCCACAACTCGAACTCAAAGCCGGGCGCACCCGACGCAAGCTCGACTCCGACCAGCAGCCGATCGACCTTGCTGTACGCAAACGCCAGCGCCACGCCGATCGCAGCCGCTGCCGATGCACTCGCCACTCCCTTCATCGGCTGCCGCATCCCTGCGACCAGCGAGCCCTGCAGCATGTTGAGCATGATGATCGTGCCGAAGATGAATGGCGCCGTCACGCGGGTGAGGACGTACATCGGATCCAGGCCCATCCCACTCACAGTTGCTGCCATCGTGACGGCTCCAGCAGTGAGCGCAATCGCTAGCCAGAGGATGCCGAGCCCGGGTTGCCTCATCAGCCAGGGCGACCGGCTCAGCGGCCACAGATCGAAGTGAGGCAGCAGGAACATTCCCGCGAGCGCCGTGACGTAGAAGACCAGAGCGGCGGTGCCGTTGAACACACCATGCGGCGCCGACTGCAGGTAGACAGGCGCGCCCTGGAGAAAGTCGTAGTTGAAGAAGAGCCGGAAGAGCACATACGTCAGGACATAGGACGCCACCAGCAGCATGAAGCCGGCAATGCCCATGTTCCTCGACCATCGCGTGAAAGGCCAGCCGCCGAAGGCGATCGCCATGAAGAAGGTCGTCGGCACGACGATGACGGCGAACTGAGACGGAATCGGCCCCGGAGGGCTCACGCCTTCGCCGACGAGCAGCCAGACGATTGTGGCGATGATGAGGCTGGTCACCACGTTGACCGCCAGCAGCACAGCACCGCGGGCTGGCTGTCGTTCAGGAGCAAACGGCGGGTTCGTGGCAATCACCGCCGTCACGATCTGCGGCGGGATCAGGCAGAGCATCACGAACGCCACCCAGCCGACGAAGGTGCCGAAATCGAAAAGCGCCAGGAACGCGAACGAGACGACGAGAACGAGCATCGTCGCGATAACGCCGAGAAACGGCTGAGCCATGGGGCCAAATGATAAGCCGTTCGAATCGTTCGAGGCGTTCGAATCGTTCGAACCGTTCGAGGCGTTCGAATCGTTCGAGTCGTTATGGGTCGATCGTGCGGGGGAAGCGCGGCGGCTGACGGGCCTTTGTGAGCTGCTCGAGCGAGTAGGCGAAGCCGATCAGCTGGGGCTCGCTGAAGGGGGCGCCCATGAACGTGAGCCCGAACGGCAGCCCGCGGCTGTTGCCAATGGGTATCGTGATGCTCGGCGTTCCGGCCACGGCAGCGACACCGTACCCGCCTACCCGCCCGCGATCGCCGCGCGGGTAGTCGATCTTCCACGCCGGCCCCGTGCTCGGCGAGATCACCGCGTCGAGCCGCTCGCGCGCAAGGAGTGCCAGCAGACCCTCTTGACCGGCGAGTCGCCGGGCGGTGTCCCGGGCCGTCAGATACGCCGGCTCGGTCAGCGGACCCTTCGCCTGCGCAAGCTCGAAAAGGTCCTGACCAAAGAAGGGCATGGCGCGAGCTGCGTTGGCCCGGTTCCAGTCGATCACCATCGACAGCGACTTCTGTCCTGATGGGCCGGAGGCCAGATAGGCATTGAGCCCGTCCTTGAACTCGAAGAGCAGGACCTCCATCTCGGCCCCGCTCCATGTGCGTGCGTCAGGGAGCTCAACGTCCACCACCGTGGCGCCGGCCTTCCGCATGGCGGCGACCGCTGCCGTCATTGCCTTGCCGACGTCGGCATCAGAGCTGGTGAGCACCTGCCGCAGCAGGCCAATCCGTCGTCCCTTCAGCGCACCGGGGTTGAGAAACGCTGTATATCCCGCCGCCGCTTTTCCCACCGCCTCACGTCCGGCCGGATCGCGAGCGTCCGCCCCCGTCATGCCGCCAAGCAGCGCCGCAACGTCCGCGACAGTGCGGCCGATCGGACCGGCCGTGTCCTGACTCGCGGAGATCGGAATGATCCCCCTGCGGCTCACCAGTCCGACAGTTGGTTTCAACCCGACGACGCCGTTCACCGACGCGGGACAGATGATGCTGCCGTTTGTTTCCGTCCCGATCGCCACTGCGGCCAGGCTGGCCGCAACACCCGCCGCGGAACCGGAACTGGATCCGCAGGGGTTGCGATCGAGGGCGTACGGATTCTTCGTCTGTCCGCCGCGCGAGCTCCATCCGGACGTGGATTTCGAACCCCGGAAGTTCGCCCACTCGCTCAGGTTGGCGCGGCCAAGGATCACCGCTCCCGCATCCCGCAATCGAGCGACGAGAAACGCATCGGTCCTGGGCACGTTATCGACCAGCGCCAGCGAGCCGGCTGAATTCACCATGCCCGCCACGTCGATGTTGTCTTTCACCAGGATGGGGATGCCGTGAAGCGGACCACGCGCCTTGCCCGCACGGCGCTCGGCGTCGCGCGCTTCGGCTTCCTTGATCGCAGCCGGGTTGATGTCGATCACGGCGTTCAGCTGCGGCCCGCTGTCGTCGATCGACGCAATACGGTTGAGATACGCGCGCGTCAGCGCGCTGGATGTCAGCGTCCCCGCGGCCATGCGGCGCTGCGCGTCGGCGACGCTCAGATCGACGACGTTGATGGACGGCGATGCCTGTTGCGCTGATCCGCGGTGGTTTTGAACCACGAAGGCCACGAAGAACACGAAGGGAACGAGCAGAATTCGTGGTTTCACGTGACCTGCGGCTGTCCTTGCCTACAACTTCGCCCCGAGGTACGCGCAGACGCGCAACAGATCCGCGAAGACTCCGCCCGCGGTGACGGCCGGACCCGCGCCGGGACCCTGCACGACGAGCGGGTTCTGATGGTAGCGGCTGGTGACGAACTGCACGATGTTGTCGGTGAGGTTGATGTTCGCGAACGGATGGCTCCGCTCCAGCTCGACCAGGCCGACCGTCGCCTTTCCCGTGCCGGCGTCGAGCGCGGCGACATAGCGCAGCACGCGGCCGGCTTTGCGCGCGGCTTCGAGCCTGGCCAGCATCGGCGCGTCGAGCTCGCCGAGCCGATTCATGAACTCGTCGGCCGGACAGCTCGCAAGCTCCGATGGGATCAGCCCTTCAAGGGCGACGTTGGCCAGCTCGAGCTTCATTCCCATTTCGCGCGCCAGGATGACGAGCTTGCGCGCGACGTCCATGCCCGACAGGTCGTCTCGCGGATCCGGCTCGGTGAAGCCCTTCGCTTTCGCGTCGCGCACGACGGCTGAAAACGGCTGCGACCCGTCCCACACGTTGAAGAGATAGGCGAGGGTCCCGGAGAAGATGCCTTCGATCCGCTTGATCTCGTCGCCGGTCTCGCGCAGATCGCGGAGCGTGACGATGATCGGGAGGCCGGCGCCGACTGTGGCTTCGTAGAGGTAGTGCGACCCGGCGGCGCGGCGCGCCTCGACGACCCGCGTGTAGAGCTCCAGCGGGCCGCTGTTCGCCTTCTTGTTCGGCGTCGCGATGTGAATGCCCTCGGCCAGCCAGCGCGGGTACTGGTCCGCGATCGTCGCGCTCGCCGAGCAGTCGAGGATGACGGCGTGCGGCAGATGGTCGGCGTGGATGTGCTCCTCGAACGCCTCGATGTCCGCCGGTGTCGTGCCGGCGCCGGTCCGCCAGTCCTTCAGCTCCAGCGAGCTGTCGGACAACAGCATCCTCTTCGAAGTGAGAATGCCGCGGACGCGGAGATCCAGGTGGAAGTCGCGCAGCAGCCGCTGCCGCTGCGAGGCCAGCTGCTCGAGCAGCACCGCACCGACCGTGCCGGGGCCAATGAGACCGATCGACACCGTATGTGGCGACAGGTAGAAGCGGGCGTGCACCGATCGCAGCGCGCGCGTGCTCTGCTTCTCGTCGATGACGGCGGAGATATTGCGCTCGGAGGAACCCTGCGCAATCGCGCGGATGTTGACGCCCGCCGCCGCCAGCGCGCCAAACACGCTGGCCGCGATGCCCGGCGTACCGGCCATGCCGTCCCCCACCACCGACAGGATGCTGCAGCCGGTAACGAGATCGACGTTCTGAATCTGTCCCTGGCGCAGTTCCGTGTCGAACGCCTGGCGCACGGTTCGTTCGGTCAGCGCCGCATCGGACTCAGGGACGGCGAAGCAGATCGAGTGCTCGGAGCTTCCCTGTGAGATCAGGATCACCGACACATGCTCGTCGCGCAGTGCGCCGAACAGCCGCTCGGCCGTTCCGGGAACACCGATCATGCCGGCGCCCTCGACGTTCACAAGCGCGATCCGATCGATGCTGGTGATTCCCTTGACCGCGTGCGACGACACCGGAGACTCGCAGATCAGCGTGCCCGGCTTCTCCGGCGCGAACGTGTTGCGGATCCAGATCGGAATCTTTCGCTCCACCGCCGGGGCCATCGTCTGCGGGTGAATTACCTTGGCGCCGAAGTAGGCGAGCTCCATCGCCTCGTGATAGGACAACGAGTCGATGACCGTCGCGTCCGGCACGCGGCGCGGATCGGCGCTCAGCACGCCGTCAACGTCGGTCCAGATGTAAATCTCGCTGGCGTCGAGCAGGTCGCCGAAGATCGACGCCGAAAAGTCGCTGCCGTTTCGCCCGAGCGTCGTCTGCAGTCCCTTGCCGTCGCGAGCGATGTAGCCGGTGACGATCAGCGTTGCGGGGTGATCGTGATCGCGGAGTCCGGCGGCGCGGCTGCGTGAGACCTCCCACTGCACCGACGGCCCGAGCGGCGACCATTCGACCTGGATGATCTCGCGTGCGTCCACCCACTGGACGGCCTTCCGCTTCCCGCGGCCGGCGAGATAACGCGCGAACAGCCGCGTGGACCAGATCTCGCCGAACCCGGCGACGAGATCGCGTGTCTTGCCGGAGGCCGCCCTCGTCAGCCGAACGCCGTGAAGGACGCTGCTGATGTCCTTGCAGTCGGCGTCGAGCTGGTGGATGAACTCGGAGGCGCCGTGCGGCTGACACAACTCGGTCGCCATGTCGACGTGCCGGTTGCGAACCGCCTCGAGGCCGTTCGCGACGTCTTCCTGGCGTTCAGCGGCGGCGATGAGATTGAGGAGCGCGTCGGTGACGCCGCGTGCGGCCGAGAGAACGACGGCCAGGTGCGGCGAAGTGTCGGATTCCAGGATCGCGGCCACCCGCTGCATGCAGGCAGCATCGGCCACGCTGGAGCCGCCGAACTTATGAACTTTCCACGACTGAGGCACAGTGAGTCCGGGATACGAGTAAGGTGCTTGTCCCGCCGTAGCGCGCAGCGCGTAGGTGGAAATCCTAATCGTATCCCGGACGAGGTAGGAACGGCGGTGAGCCGCTACTTCGAGCCCTTGAGTTCTTCGAAGATGATCCCCATGTTTCCGGCTGCGCCGCCACGGCCACCGCCGGCATAGGTGTAGCCCGCCGCGCTGTACTTCTCGGGAAGCTTGAATTCCTTCATGGCGTCTTCGGGCGCCTTCCCGGCCTTCACCGCTTCGCGCGCGTAATCGAGCGCCACGCGATTGACCTCGCCAAACATGACGAAGTCCTGCCACGGGAGCACCGTCGCGTGGCCGGTGATGACGCGGTCCACGTTCTTGATGCCGGCCACGGCCTTGCCGATGGTCGCGCCGTACTCCACGCCGCTGCCGCCGTTCGGCCGATCGATCAGCGGCTGACCCTTGCCGGCGAACATGTCGCCCGTGTGCGCGACGCGCGCGTTGCGGAACACGACGATCGCGTCGCCGTTGGTGTGCGCCGGCCCGAAGTAATACAGGTCGATCGCGTCGTTGCCGGTGAGCAGCGTCAGTCGATCGCTGAACGCGCGGTCAGGCAGGCCATGTGCGTTGGCGGCGTCCTGAAACGCCGGCATCTTCTTCATGTTGGCCTGCGTGTTCTCTTGCGTCACGATCTCGATCGTGGCCGGAAAGAAGATGTTGCTGCCGTTGTGGTCGCCATGGGTGTGCGTGTTGATGATGTGCGTGATCGGCTTGTCGGTGACCGTCTTGATCTGGTCGAGGATCAACTGACCGTTGTTCGGGTTCTTGGTGTCGACGAGCACGACGCCATTCGCGGTCAGGAACACTCCGCTGTTCCCGCCGGCGCCGGGAATCATGTAGAGGTTGTCGGCCACCTTTTCGATCGGGCCTGGAACCTGCGGGGCGCCACGCCCGCCGCCTCGACCCTGTCCGCCCGGTGCCTGTCCGGCCGGCGCCTGCGCCCCTGCCGGAGCAGCCGGGGGCTGTTGGGCTGTAATCGTCGCCGCCGCCGTGACGATCGCCCCGGTCAGAACCACGCCTGCCAGCACGAACTGACGTTTCATGAGTGTCCTCCGATGGTCCGGCTGCCTTCGACCCTGCTCAGGCCAGGAAGCCGGACACTACAAACCATTCCCCGCTCGAGTTACGCCGGGCCTGAAGCGCCCGTTTACTTCACGGGAAACTGGATCCTGTCCGACATTCCGTCTTCCCAGCTGCTCCAGCCTGAAGGCATGCCGTAGGGAACGCGCTCGAGAATGGCCTCGATCTCATGGAGCAGCCCCTTCTCGACCTTGAACAGCTCGGCAATCATCCAGGTCCACGGCTGGGCGGGCCCGGCTCCCGTGACCTGACGACCGGTCGGCGTCACGAAGTTCCGCGACGGCCCGGCGTCGTGGTCGAAGAACGCGAACGCGACGACGAGCCCGCGCTCCTCGTCGACGGCCACATAGCGACGGTCGCGGATGCGGCTCACGAAGTGGATCAGACCCGACTCGAACTGCTCGCGGCACGACCACATGCCTGAATAGCCCGTGGCCGTCTTCGGATCCGGGCGCGGCTGCCCTGAGCGGCCCGGAGCATTCGTCGTCTTGCCACCGTTTTCAAGCCGATCGCAGTCGTCTCCGAATGGATACGTGCCCTTGCCGTCGTTCAACTGCATCCCCGAGAAGTACATGTTGGCCGTGCGAACGAGCTCTGCCCGCGGCTTGCGATCCGCCTGGGGCGTCGGTCGCGAGAACGCCTCGCGCGGCTGGCCGATGGTCTCGAGATTCTTGGCGCCGCCTTCGCTCCGCGCGACGACGGTTTCGATCTCGCTGAGACGACGGTTGTCGACCTTCAGGCGCACCGCCACGATCAACGGCGTCCCGTTCTCGCGCAGCGTCGCGAACGTCACGATCTGGCCGGCCGTCTGATCGGCCACGTGAAGCTTGTAAGTGCCCCGGGCGGTGATCGAGTTCCACAGGCCGTCGCCAAGCATCAGCCGCTGGCCGTTTTCGGTGTACTTGACGTTCGGGTTCGCGAGGGTCAGCCGCTTCGGATCCTTCGCGGCGAGCGCGTCGAGGTACTGCTCAGAGATGCCGATGAGGCACTCGCGGTCGCAACGGCCGCCCTGAGCACTGGCCGGCACTGCGTTCAATCCCCAGAACGCTACAACCGTAACTAACAGATGAGCCCGCATTTGCTCCTCCTGAGCGAAGTCGGTTGTTCCGCCATCGCTCCTTCAGGGGCGAAGGCGGACGGCACTACATGTGCAGCATGACCGACATGGACCTGGATCGCCGTAAACACGACGCCGACATCATCGAGCGCGTGCTCGGCGGGATGCACGACACGGACGCATCCGAGGCCAGAACACGTGTCTGCGACGTGGACCTCCCCTGGCTCGACGAATCGCGGCACCCGACGCTCGAGCTGACCGTCGGCCTGGGCAAGGCGAATGATAGAAGGCCGAAGGGCTAAGGCCCAAGGCCTAAGGGGCCTGAGGGCCCCCCCTTTCCGCTGCCGCCGTTCTCCGATAGCATTCGCGCTCCATGTCCACAACACAGGCGGCTTCTCCCGCGCACTCGGCGGCTTCTCCAGGACACACGACGCTCGCACCCAGCTGGCAGACGTGGGTGCCATGCATCGGCATGGCGCTCTGCTCCTGGCTCGCGTTCGTCGATCGGCAGGTGCTGACGATTCTGGCCCCGACCATCATCCGTGACACCGGGCTGACGGCGCAGAACTTCACCGACGCCTCGGCGTTCTTCTTCCTCGCCTACACGCTCGGCAACCCGGTATGGGGCTCGGTACTGGACTACTTTGGCCTGCGCGTCGGTATGCTGCTGGCGGTTGCGATCTGGACGGGAGCCAGCATCGCGCACGCCGGCATGGCCTCGTTTCTCGGATTCGCCGTGGCGCGCGCGGTGCTCGGCCTGGGCGAGGGCGCAACCTTCCCCGGAGGCCTGCGGACGGCGGTCGAGACGCTTCCCGCCAGCCTGCGGGCCCGCGGCATCGCGCTGTCGTTCAGCGGCGGCACGATCGGCGCCGTGATGATGCCGCTGCTCCTCGGCCCGCTGGCGATTAAGTACGGGTGGCGCGCGGCCTTCTTGACCACCGGTGCGCTCGGGCTCACCTGGATGGCGATCTGGGCGTTCATCGCCAGGCCACCGTACCTGCCGAAGAATCCGCCCAAGCCGCTGCAGCTGTCGTGGCCGAACTTTGCCGAGCGCCGCGTCTGGGCGCTGATCTGCAGCTACGCCCTTCCGGCCATCTCGCCCGGTCCGGTCCTCACCATCCTCGCGCTCTACCTCACCGGCCGTCTCGGGCTGACCCAGGCGGACGTCAACCAGCTGGCGTGGATTCCGCCGCTGACCTGGGGCTTTGGATATTTCTTCTGGGGGTGGGCGGCCGATCGCTACGCGGCGAACAACCGCAGGCCCGTCGGATGGTTCGCCTTCTTCAGCCTTGTCTCGCTGACGCTCGGGTTCGTCACCTGGACAACGTCAGTCCCGGCCGCGATGGCGTTGATCTCGCTCTCGACGTTCATCGGCGGCGGCTTCCAGATGGTGGCGCTGAAGGTCGGGTCGTTCTCGTTCCCGCGCGAGCAGGCGGCGATGATGACGGGCATCGCGTCAGGCTCGTGGTCGCTCGTCAACTTCGTGCTGCTGCGCTACGGCATCGGCGCGTGGACCGGATGGATGAACGCCGGCCGCTGGGAAGAGATCTTCTGGCTCATCGCCGTGCTGCCGTCAGTAGGGATTCTTGGGTGGTTCGTCCTGAGCCGAAACGACGCTGCTCACCATCGATGATCGATGAATTATGAATGGGTGTTTTGAATGGGCCATCGATGAGGTGATCATCGATGGATCCATCACATCTTCAAATCATCATTCATCGTTCTGATATGGCAAACCGCTTCTTCAACCCCTGCCAGTGCGTGTAGTAGTCACGCTCCAGCAGGTCGGTCTCCAGAGCGAACTTCGTCGGCCTGACCGGCAGCTGCGTCTCGAACAGGAACGTCATTGTGTCGGCAAGGAACTGCGGCTTGAGATCGACGCTGCTGCCGCGGTCGTACGTCTCCGTGTCCGGCCCGTGTCCTGACATGCAGTTGTGCAGGCTCGCGCTGCCGGGCGCAAATCCCTCGGCCTTGCCGATGTACTGACCCCGGATCAACCCCACGAACTCGCTCGCCACGTTGCGATGGAACGGTGGCGGACGGAACGTGTGCTCCGCCACGATCCAGCGCGGCGGGAAGCAGCCCAGTTCGACGTTGGACGTGCCTTCTACCGCGGTCGGCGACGCCAGCACGCAGTAGATCGACGGATCGGGGTGATCGAACGTCACGGTGTTGATGCACTGGAAGCGGTCCAGGTCGTACTTGTACGGAACGTAGTTGCCCCGCCACGCCACGATGTCCAGCGGTGAGTGATCGATCTCGGCCTCCCACAACCCGCCGCCGTATTTCGCGACCACGCGGAAGTCGCCGTCGCGGTCCTCGAAGGCCGCCACTGGCGCCAGGAAGTCGCGGGCGTTGGCGAGCCCGAACGTGCCGATCGGCCCCAGTTCCGGCAGCCGGAGCGCCTGGCCGTAGTTCTCGCAGATGTAGCCGCGCGCGCCCCCGGGCGGCACCTCCACGCGGAACTTGACGCCGCGCGGAATCACGCACACCTCGACAGGAGCGACTTCCAGAATCCCAAGCTCGGTATGGATCCGGAGCGTGCCGTGCTGCGGGACGATCAATAGCTCGCCGTCGGCGTTGTAGAAGAAGCGGTCGGTCATCGACGCGCTGGCCGCGTAGAGATGAATCGCCGCGCCGGTCTGGAGCGCCGGGTCTCCGTTGCCGCCAACCGTCGCAATGCCGTCGATAAAGTCGGTCGGCTTCGACGGAATCGGCATCGGCCGCCACCGCATCTGGTTGGGCGAGGGCGGCGTTTCGTTGAACGGGCCGGTGCGAATCAGGCCGCTCCCGATCTGCCGGAACGGCTTGTGAACGGTGGACGGGCGAATCCGATAGGTCCACGTCGCCCGGCTCACATTGCGCGGGGCGGTGAACGACGTCCCGTTCAGCTCCTCCACATACAGGCCGAGCGGCGCCTGCTGCGGCGCGTTCTGCGTACGCGGCAACGCTCCGGGCACTGCCTCGGTGGCGAACTCGTGGCCGAAGCCCGAGTGGTATTCAAGATTGCTAGCCATGGAACCGTAAGGCTAGCTCACACGAGGCCCAAGGCCCAAGGGCCAAGGCCTATGGGCTAAGTGGCCTGCGCCCAGGGGCTTTGCGCGTCGGTCTGGGCGACGTTGAGCACCATGGCCAGGGTCGTGTAGTAGCCGATGATGGCGATGAGGTCGACGACACCCTGCTCGCCGAACTCCTTCACGGCTCCGTCGTAGGTCGCATCGCTGACGACGCGATCGCGATAGAGCTCGGTGAACACGTCGTAGACGAGCGACTCGCCGCGATCCATGGGCGCCGGCAGGCGGGCACCTGCAATCGCGGCAATGGTCTCCGGGCTCAAACCGGCCTTTTCGGCCAGCGGAGCGTGCGTCTCCCACTCGAAGCCCTGGGTCCATTCGCGCGCGGTGAGCAGGATGGCCATCTCGCGCAGCTTCTCGGGCAGCGCGGCGTTGTAACGCAGGTATTCGCCGAGATGTTGAAGCCGCCGCGTCAGCTCAGGACTGCGGAGCGTCGCGATGAACGGTCCGATCACCGCACCGCGCGGACCCGCGACCATCTCGTCGACGGCCAGTTTCTGATCGGGAGTCAGCTGCTCCGCCGCGATCAGTGGAAGACGTTCACGCCGCTTCGCCATGGGCGAAGCTTACTTCAGCAGGATCTGCGCGAAGAAATCGACGGCCCTCGGATCCTTCGTGTCAGCGAGCCGGAGCATCGCGTGCCGACGCACCTCGGCGTTCGGATGCGTGCGCGCAACGTCCATCAACTTTGGAATCCCTTCGCCATTCGGGAAGCGCGTGAGCGCGGTCACGGCCAGCTTCTTCACTTCCGTATCCGGATCCTTCTGCAGCGCCGCGTCGATCGTCGGCAACGCCTGGTCGGCCGCGCGCTGCGCCAGTGCGGACAGCGCTCGTCCACGCATCTGCGTCGTCGTCCCTGACTGCGCGAACTTCACCAGCGCCGTCGCGGCGCCCTGGCCGGCGTGCTGGGCAATCGCCGACAGCGCCTGATCGGCGATACGGCCTCTGCCCTCGGGTGGCGCGGTCACCAGGGCGTTCAGCCAGGCGATGCTCGCGTCAGCGGTGACCGGCTCGAACCAGATCAACGGCATCCCCCCGGCATCCATGTCGCAATCGACCGCGATCGGCCGCAGCTCGAGGACCTCGCCTCGTTGCACGCGCGCCAGCACCACGAGATCCGTCGACGGCGCGAGCCGGCATTGGCCGCAGCAACCCGCGTAGCTCAGGAACGCCGCATCGCTGCGCCGTGCGATCGGCACGCGATAGCCGACCCACGCCGGCGTCGGGCGATCCGCAGCTGCCCGGATGTCCCGGGCCAGGTCTCCAGACGGCGTCCGCTTCTCGACGACGGCGTTGACGACCGGCGACTGGGCGAAGAGCGGACCGGCCGCGGCGAGGACAAGACACGCCGCGATGAGCCGCGTCATTTCGTGATGACCTCCGTCAGGAACGCCTTGCATTCCGCCGAGCGGCAGTCGGACAGGTGCCTGACGATCTGCGCTCTCAGCTCGCTATCGCGCTCCGCGCGATAAATCGTGATCAAGGCATTGTTTGCCGCGGCGTTGTTGTGGTTCTGACCGAGCGAGTTGATGATGGTCCTGCGTATTTCAATCGACTGCTCGGGCCGATAGAGGGACGACAGGACGGCGATTGACTCGGGGCTGTTCGACTGCGCAAGGAGTCGTATGGCGGTCCGCTGCAAATCGGGGTTCGCATTTCCCCTCGCGACGCCGGCGATGACGGCGCGCGCCCGATCCGACCGGTTCTGGCTGAGCACGTACAGGGCGCGCTCCTTCGTCCGCACGTTCGCCCCGCCGGCAAGCACCTTCTCGATCACCGGCAGCGCTGCTTCCGGATCGGTGCGCATCAGTCCCTGCATCGCCAGCAGCTTGATCTCATCGTCTGCCGCGTCCGCTCCGACCGGCTGTCCCGCCGACTGCTTGATCTCGACCTCGAGTGCGCGCGCATCGCGCACCCAGGGGCTCTGAGGAAATTCCTTCGCCAGCTGGTTCACGGTCGCCACGGCTTCGTCCCGGCGGGCCAGCTTGTAGAAGGTGTAGGACTTCCAGTACATCGCGGCGTCCGCGCGTTCGGCTTTCGCGGCGATTACCCGGTCCAGTGGGTTGAGGGCGCGGTCGTACTGGTTGTTATCGATATAGCTGCGCGCCTGCTGATACAACCCGTCGACCTGCGTAGACTTTTGGAAGGGCTGGAAGGACTGCTCGGCAAAAGCAAAGTTCACAGCCTGGGCACTCTGCTCCGCCCACTTCGCGCTCTCGGCTGCCCACCTGGCGCCCTCTTCCGCCCACTTCGCCGATGCGACCTCCCACTGCGCGTGGTCCTTGAGCGACGTCAGATCGAGGTCCACGTTCACGTGAAAGTCCCCAGGGTTCACGGTCACGATCGGCGCCGCAGGCGGGATGGGCGCGACCTGCACGGGAGGTGCGAGGCGCGGCAAGGGAGCCGGTGCCGGCGCGGGAGCCGGCGGAAAGACGACCTGAGCCGACGCGGCTCCCGCCGCACTCAGAACGATGCTCGCTGTCAGAAGAATCTGTCTCATGGTCATGGTCTCAGCCAATCGTTGATGTGGATGGAAGCGTTGACGGCGATGACGACTCCTCCAGTTGCCGCTGGAGCTCATTCGCCATCACGCGTAGTTTGAAAAGCAGCGACGCCGATTCGATCCGGCGCCGGATCTCGTTGAGATCGGCGGCCGTGGCGGTAGACGGCTGGTGCACGACGTCGAGCAGCACGCGCTCCACATCCTCGAGCACGGCAGCAACGGCGGGTTCGTTGATAACGACCGCGTCGTGCCGATAGAGCCGGCTGGCAGCCACCAGGTCCCTGGCCGATTGCCGTTCGGCAGTCAGGTCGTGCGGGCCCGGCGCGTTCATGATTTCAGCGAGCACCCGGTCGGAGCGGTCGAAGTGATCGGTGACCGTCATCAGCACGACACGGCGCCGTGCCTCGTCTTCAGTTGCCATCGGGACCGTCGTCGTGACGTCATCGACGCCCGCGACCTGCAGTGCGGGCTGTACGTCAGACGGCCAGAACCGCCCGGCAGCAAATCCAGTGATCAGGAGAAGAATCGCAGCGGCCGCGGCGAGAACCGGCCGCAGCCCGAGCATCGACTGCCACCAGGACTCGCGCGCGGGCAACCGATGGCGTATCGACTGCCACACTTCCAGGCCGTAGTGTTCGCTTCTCTCCGGGGGTTCGAGCGTAAACGCGTCCAGGACCGTCTTGAGCTGTCTGAATCGAGCCGTGCACTCCGCACACGTTGCCAGGTGCGGCGACGGCCCCTCTTCACCGTAGTACTCGAGTAGTAGTTCGTCGTCCGAATGATGGGTCATTGGTATCTCCGAAGGGGCTCCAGTGCTGTCCGCAGTTTCCGAACCGCACGAAAGACCGCGTGCTTCGCCGCGCTTTTCTGCACGCCGAGCGTGCGTCCGATCTCGTCGATGCTGCGCCCCTCGTAATGGCGAAGGGCAAAGGCCACGCGCTCCTGCGGCGTGAGGGAGGCCATCGAGTCGTCCACGCGCCGGCGAATCTCGGTGCTCAACGCCAGCCGCTCCGGCGACGGCGCTTCCGACTTCGCCAGGTCCGGGGCATCCTCGACCGGCTCGCCGGTCCGCTCGGCCCGCCGGGTATGCCGGCTGCGAAGGGCGTCCATCGCGCAGTTGACGACGATGCGATGGAGCCAGGTGCCGAAGTTCGACCGGGCCTCGAAACGGCCGAGCTGCCGATAGGCTCGGATGAAGCTCTCCTGGACGACGTCCTCGGCGTCCCTTTCGTCGCCGGTCAGCCGGAACGCCAGGCGGAATGCCGTCCTGGCGTGAGAATTCACCAGCAGGCCGAACGCCTCCTCATCACCCCCGCTCGCCCTGGCCAGGACGGCGGCGATGTCGCCTGCTTCCATTGGCTGCTTAGACGAAGGGGACCCGGAGGCGGTTAGGGTTCCGGGCCGAGGCGCCGCGGCTCGGGGTTGGGCCATGCGCGGGAAATCATAAACGGGGGTCGGAAGACAGAAAGGCCTGGCGACAAGGACATGCGCGCCTGCGGCCGACCTGCCAGGCTTCGTGAGCTTCGATCTCTTCGTGCCTTCGTGGTTTCAGACGACGAGGTTTTCGACACGGATCATCGACAACACCTGAACAGGAAATTGCCTCGGCAGTGCTGACTTCAGCCGATCGGCAAAATCACTGACGAAGAAGACTAACGGTTGACGCGCCCGGGATTACTGGGCTGGACAAACGGAACTATGCCCGCCAAAGAGGGCAAACAGTGGCCCTGGACTTGCGTTGAAACAAGCCTCATAGAGCGGATCCTTTCAGATGGAAGGAATGTGCAATCATCCACCGCCTGTAATGACGATGCGAACCCAGGCCCTGCGACACGTTTTTCCGGGACGAGATAAGGCGGCGACGGTCGCCTGGCGTGAGGCGACGATTGTGCTCGCCATCTTCACGCTGGCTCAGGTCGCTGACGGCATCCTGACGTACTGGGGGGTCACCACTCTCGGGATTCACGTCGAGGGTAACAACCTGCTTGCGACCGCGATGCACATGTTCGGTCCGATGCAGGCGCTCATCTCGGCAAAGCTGCTGGCCTGTGTCTGCGGCTACATCCTCTATCGAACCGCGTCTCACAAACCTTTGGCAGTCATGGCCGGGCTCTACATCGGTGTGGCCATCACACCGTGGCTCCTCGTGCTCAGCGGCGTGATGAACGACAAGCTCTAGGCCCAGCCGAGCAGATAGATTCCCCAGCCGGCGGCCGCCACACCCGCGACTCGTCCGATAACCGCTCCACCTGGCGCCAGCTTCTCGAGCAGCACGAGCACTGCGAGCGCAGCGACCCAGGCGAGATCCATCACGCCGAGCACGAACAGCAGCACCATCAGCAGCCAGCAGCAGCCGACGCACGACGCGCCGTGCCGCAGGCCCATGAGCAGGCCGCCGCGAATACCTGGACGCCAGTGCTGCGTCAGGAACGCGAGAGGCGCCTGACAGCGAACGAGACAATGCGTCTTGACCGGCAGCCACTGATAGATGCCTGCCGCCAGGAGGATCACTCCGGCGAGCACGGTCGAATGCAGCCGCATGTCGTCGTTCAGGACCGCGGCACGATGAAGCGCAATCTGTCCGCCCGCGGCGAAGGCGCTGAACGCCGTCCAGACCAGGACATACCCGCCCATGAACATCACGGCGGCAAGGCGCGCCTGGTCGTCCTTCCGCAGCCGGTAGGCGCCGAGAACGAGCAGGATGACCGGTGCGGCGGACGGCAGCATCATGCCGGCCATCATCGCGGTCCACATCACGAACAGCGCGGGCCAGTCCGAGAGGCCCCAGGCTCGCATGTTGATGACAACCATGCCCATCGACGCGTGCCGCTGCGCCTCGAGCGTCAGCATGTCCATCGCTGACGACTCGCGCACCAGCCATGCCCACGCCAGCGAGATCGAGGCGACGAGCGCCAGGGTGATCCACAGCCGATCGCGCTGGATGAGGACCTCTATTGATGATTTCTGATTCATGAATCGCGAATCGATGACGATTGATGATTGTCGATTTCCGAGTACTATGCACGCCATACCAACCATGTCCAGCGTCCTGGCCGATCAATCCTCCATTGCCGCAGTCTTGCAGTTTGCCGGCGGCGCTGTTCTGAACCGCTGCCTGCATGCAGTCGCCAACCTCGGCATCGCGGACGCGCTCGGCGACACGCCGCAGAGCGCCGACATGCTGGCTGACGCCACGGGCACCAATTCCGACGCGCTTGCTCGCGCCCTTCGCCTTTTGGCCGCGAATGGCGTCTTCGCGTACCGGGACGGCTTGTTCTCGCATTCACCGCTCTCGCGGCTGCTGCGTGCGGATCATCCACAGTCGATGCGGCCGCTCGTGCGCATGTTCGGGCTGCCCGCGTTCTGGACGATGATCGGCGACATCGAGTACTCGATTCGAACCGGCCAGCCAGCGGGCAATCACGTGCTCGAGGGTGGCGTGTGGGGCTATCTCTCCAGCGATGCGGAGGCCAGTCGGGTCTTCGACGACTCCATGACGGCGAAGGCGCACGCGCAGGTCGCCGGCGTCGTGGAGTCCTACGATTTTTCCGGCGTGGCGACGATCGGGGACATCGGTGGAGGCCGCGGCCACCTCTTGCGCGCCATCCTGGACAAAACGCCCTCGGCGACCGGCGTACTCTTCGACCAGCCCCACGTCGTTGATCACGTCGAAGCGTCGGGTCGCATGAAGAAGCAGGGCGGCGACTTCTTCGCGGACACGATGCCGGCGTGCGACATCTACCTGTTGATGGAAGTCATCCACGACTGGGACGATCAGCGTGCACTGCAGATTCTGAACAGAATCCGTGCGTCGGCGGCTCTCGGCGCCCGTGTCCTGCTCATCGAAGCGCTGATACCGGAAACCTCCGGCCCGAACTGGCCGCTCACGCTCGATCTCTGGATGCTGACCATCAGCGGCAAGCAGCGCACGCTGGAGGAATACGCGGCGCTGCTCGCCGGCGCGGGGTTCAGATTCACGAAGGTGGTGAATACCGGCGCCGGCGTGTCGATCGTCGAGGGGACGGTCTAGAGCGGCGACAGCGGAACCACGGCGTCAGCCCATTCCTTCGGCTGCCTGTCCGACTGATACAGCCGGTCGGTGCTGACCAGCACCTGGTCGCCCTGACGCCGAATCGCGAGGCGATCCATGTTGCGCGTCGCGCGCCCATCCTTGAACACGCCGTCCGGCGTGTATTTGGAATCGTGCTTGGGGCATTGGAAGCGCTTGTCGTTCTCCCGCCACTTCAACGCCGTGTTTTCATGCGGACAGGCGAGGTTGAACGCGATCACCTTCTGCGAGTGCCGCACCAGGATGATCTGCGCTTTCTTGTCGATGGTGACGCTGTCCTGCGCCGGGATCGGGTACGCGCGTTCCGAACCGGCCTGAACGCCAGCGGCTTCCACTACCGGCAGCAGATCGATGACGTCGGCGACCACGGGCAACACGAACGCGCCGGTCAGCGACGCCGACACGCAGCCGACGAACTGACGCCGGGTCGGGCAGCCGCCGCACTCGCGCGTGTCGTGGCTCACGCGGCCACCATCAGCCAGCTGCTCGCATACACGATCGCGAGCCACAGAATGAGACTGATCGCCGATGCGGCAATCACCCGGCGCGGCCACCGAGATTCCAGCTGGCCTGCCCGCCTCCCGGCCATCGTCAGGAAGCCGCCGTTCGCCATCAGGAGCGCAACCAGGCCCATCTTGGTCCAGAACAACGTCGACACGCTGTAGGTCTCGACGTCGGCCAGCGCCATCAGCAGTCCCGTGATCACGATCACGACGAACGCAGAGATGACGATGCGATGTGATCGCTGCAGGTAGGCCACTGCGTCAGCCAGCATCGCGCCGCGCCTCGACGTCAGAACGCGTCTGTCGGCTGCCACGGCGGTCCCGCCGCCAACGACGAGAGCAAGGAGGTGGAGTGACCGGATGGTGACCGAAAGGGCCTGATGGTCCCCGTAGTAACTGCTCCATGCCGAACAGAGCGATGCCAGCTGTGTTGCCATTCGAATTACCGTGTCAGAAGCATGTAGACATAGCTGCCGGCAGCGACACCCATCGACGTGAGCGCCACAGTGCGATGCGTGGTGCTGCTCCCTCCGTTCTCGGGCGCAAGCAGGCCGGTGGCGACGAAGCCGGCGTCGGCGCCGAGCATCGACAGCCCGTGAATGAGCCGGCGGCGGCGGCCTTTGGGATCGTGTCGGGCCTCCCAGAGATTCCACACGCCGGTGACGGTGTTGACACCGAACAAGGCGCCGATGCCAACCCCAACTGCCGAGTGCGCGCCGCGCGAGCCGCCGGTGCCTGACGCGTCATCGAGCTTTTCGCCAAGGATGTACTGGGTGACAAACAGCGGCGCGGTTGCCAGGCTCGCGTACAGATGAATTTTTCGACGTGTCACGTACGCATCGCTGTACTCGGCTGCAACGGTCGGACGCGGCTGGGTGGGCTGCGCTTGCGGCTGTTGCGCCTGCTGCTGTAGCGCCTGCTCCAGATCCAGCGCCGGCGCGCCATCCGTGATGGTTTGCGCCATCGATGCCGCAGGCGTCGAGAGCAAAGCGAGTGCACACATCAAACCGACGAGGCGGAGCGTCGACACAAGCGTCCTCCTGTTCGATCTACTATCGGGCCCACCGGGGCCGTTGTCCAGAGCTCGAGGCGCTTGGCGTGGCTCAGGCTTTGTAGCCAGTGACGACTGAGTAGTAGTGGTGCGTGGCGGTCACATCGACACGAGTGAAACCCGCGCCGGTCAGGATGTCCCGGAGTTCGCCCAGCGTGAACTGCTGGCCCTGCGTCGCCAGCAGCATCAGCATCGAGAACGATGCTGCGGCGACTGGTCCGGCGCCATCCTCGTCGAGCAGCATCTCGTGCAGCAGGATGCGGCCGCCTGATGGCAGCGCGTCGAACGCGCGAGCGGCCAGCCACCGGCAGGTACGCACGTTCCAGTCGTGCCAGATGTTCGAGAAGAACAGCGCGTCATAGCCGCGTGGCCACGGCTGGCGGAACATGTCCACCGCGCAGGTATCGACGCGATCGGCGACGCCTCCAGCCTCGATATAGCTGCTCGCCGCCTCGCACATCGCCGGCAGCTCCATCACCGTACAACGAAGATGCGGATGCATCTGAGCGGCGGCGACCATGAAACAGCCTGAACCGCCGCCGACGTCCAGCAGGCGCGCAACCCCGGTGAAGCCATAGTTCCTCGCGACGCCGACAGCGGCCGGCACCGAGTGCGCGTGCATCCGCGCGGCCACTTCGCGCGCGCGCGACGCCGAGACGTTGCCCGCAGCCCAGTCGTCAGCCGCCCGCCCTTCCGCTGACACCAGGGGCGTTCCTTCCGGGCCAGACGCCTGATCCGAGCCGTGCTGTTTCAGCTTCTCGAGCAGTCGATCCCGATGCCATTGACTCACTGCAACGCTGGCCATCGGCGCCCAGTACCAGGGACTTCCCTTCACCAGGTAGATGCGCGCCTCCTCGGTGAGCTGATACCGGCCATCCCGCACGACGAGCAGCCGCAGCGCCGCGAGCAGCCGGACGAGGACCGTCGTCGCCCGCTCGTCGAAATTCAGGCGCGCCGCCAGTTCCGGTGCCGTCGCGGGCGCGGCAGCGAGCGAGGAAAAGATCCCGGCCTCCTCGGCGGCAACGATCGACGGCTGCTGAAGGCCAGACAGCCACAGATCCCACAGGCGGCGGTCGTCCGTGACGGGGGCGGTGTAGACGTCGCGAGGCTGCATCGCTACCTTACTCCTTGAAAAAGGCGGCCGGCATCAGCATGCGCATGCGGATGTCCGTCGAGCGCAGGAACTGCCGTTCCCGGGGCGTATACCCCTCGTACTGATACGGCAGGTATTGCAACGGATGGGGTGCGACGAACGCGTCGACATACCCTGCCGGCATATCGAGCTTCTTTGGCGGGTACAAGTGCATCGCGTACAACGCGACCGCGTGTGATGCGCCTCTCTCGCCCGCGACCCGTTCACCGCGCGTGATGAACTCCGGCGGGAACTGCTGCACGAACACTGGCCGGGCATTGAAGGCCGCCTGAATCACAATCGCCACTCCAGCAGCCCACAGAATTGCCTGACGCTTTGGCGCGCGCACAGTGAGTCCCGCCAGCACCGCCGCCGTCACGAGACAGAAGAACGGAACGAGCTGCCGCGCCAGGCGGCCATAGACGACGAACGCGCCGAAACCCGTCGAGAAGACGGCGAGCGTGCCGTAGACGACGAGCAGCCCGATGAGCCCTGCACGCACTCGCGACACAGCGAGCCATCGTCTCCAGCCCACGAGACACACGAAGACCGCCACGATCCAGAGTACGAACAGCGCGTGCTCCGCGTGCCACAGATACTCGAGAGGCACCCGCCAGCCTTCGGCAAAGGTGCCCTGATTCACGTCGCTACTGAACGTCCGCGTGTTCCCGACGACGTTGCCGCCCAGGAGCATGGACGTTCCAACAAGTAGCAGTAACGGTGCTGCGAGCCCGGCGGCCGTCAGCAGACCGCGCCGGAACAGCATCCGGATCGAGCGACCGCCCAGGACATGGATCACGCAGGCAGCGCCGCCGAGAGTCCAGTAGCCAAAGTACGCGAGAAAAGCGAGCGCGGCCCACGCTCCGCACGCCACCGACGATCGCCATGAGCCAGCATCCCGCGTCGTGTCCGTCTTCAGGCGGACCCCGGTGACGCCCGCGCGAAGCGCCAGGAGCCCGAAGGTCATCGACACGTCGTACGGAAAGAGATGCCGCGCGAAATACAGATTCGACGTGGCCGCCGCAAACAGCAACGCAACCAGCACCGATTCGGCGGCATCGGCGCCAAGGCGCCGCGCGACGGCCGCGAGCAACCAGACGTTGACCACCGAGAACAGTGCAAAGAAGACGGCCGGTATCCGAGAATCCTGGATGTAGTTCCACTCCACCACTGCCGGCAGCAGGCCGATCACTTTGAAAAGCGGGTGCGCCGATTCCATCGTGCGATCCCACGCCGTGCGCAGATTGCCGGCGGCCAGGTCCTCCACCAGGTCTCTCGACTGCTTGTACCGTTCCTCGTCGGGCCAGTAGAACTGTCCGCCCGTCGTAATGATCGCCAACCGTGAGATCAGGGCTGCGCCGACGATCAGTGGGATCAGCACACGATCGGGCGCATGGGCGCTGGTCGTCCGGAGCCCCGGCCATGCGGCGGCGATCGCGCTCAGCATCAGCACGCCGCTGATGAGAGGCCAGTAGTTCGTGGCCGCACGAAACGGCGCGCTCTGGTAGACGCGCCGTGCACGGGCGCGGGACGCGGGAACCTCGGGAGAGAAGGCGGAACGGTCGCGATCGATGTGATGCGTGTCCTGGATCAGCGAACTCGCAACGATTCCGCGAATGATCGCGGGGGCGGGAACCTCGTAGCTCCAGGTGCGTTCAGCTTCGGGAAGGGGCCGACGGACACCCAGAGCCCGCTCGGCGGCGATGCGTTGAGAGAGCGTCACCGATTCGGCCCAGCGGATGTTCACGCGCCGCGGGCCTGGCGTCGCCAGACCGACCATCGCGACCCCGATCGCGGCAGTCAGTGCCGTATACGCGATGCGTGAGCGCATCTACGTGGCACCCCTGAAGGGGTTACTGAGGCAGCGCCCAGGCGTAGAGGGCCGTCCCGCCACCAAACAGCACGAACTGCCGCCCATCGAGCTCGTAGGTGATGGGCGCGTTCCCGACGCGACCGATTCCCGAGTGCCACAACGTCGAGCCGTCGCTGCTGCGAAGTGCGAGCGCGTTGTTCGCCGAGTCACCGGTGAACGTCAACCCCGTCGCCGTGGTGAGGACACCGGCGGTGCCGGCGCCGCCGTGCAGATCGTGGCTCCAGCGGATCCTGCCGGTCTGATATTCGATGGCCCGCAGCACGCCGCGGCCATGCACGGTGTAGTCGGCGCCCGCCCAGCCGTGCGCGCCATGCTCGGGCTTGAAGAAATAGATCCCGTACGCATCGTGGGCGCTGACGATGAGCAAACCGTTGGACGGGTCGAAGGACGGCGACCGATAGTTCGTACCGCCCGATTCATCGGGCGCCACCAGGCGTCCATCACGCTTGGGCTCCTTCTCGGGGTTGGGAATCGGCCGCCCGTCCGCATCCACACCTGTCGCCCAGTTCGTTGTCGCAAACGGGACCGTCACCAGGCTCTGGCCCGTCGTGCGGTCGAGCACGAAGTAGTAGCCGTTGCGCGACGCCTGCAGCAGCAGCTGTCGCCGCGTGCCGCGGAAGTCGGCGTCGACGAGCACCGGCACTTCAGCTGCGTCCCAGTCGTGCGTGTCGTGCGGCACGGCCTGGAAGCCCCACTTCATCTCGCCGGTATCAGGGTTGAGCGCGACGATGCTGCCGGTCCATTTGTTGTCGCCCGGACGGACAGGCCCGTTCAGCACCGGAGTGGGATTACCGGTGCCGACGTAGTAGAGGTTCAGATCCGGATCGTAGGTCCCGGTCATCCACATCTGTCCGCCGGTCGCGCCTCCGCTGATCGATCCGGGAGTGCCGGGCGGTGGCGTGCTGTTGAACGTCCACTGCGGCTTGCCCGTGTCCGCGTCGAATGACCTCAGGATGCCCGGCAGGTTGTCGAAGTCGCCCGAGACGCCGACGATGACGTGGTTGCGGATGATCATCGGGGCGTTGGTGCACCAGTAGCCGCGCCGCCAGTCGGCAATCTCGACGTTCCATCGCACCGTGCCGTTGCGCGCGTCGAGGGCCAGGAGCCGCGCGTCGCGCGTGGTGAGGTAGACGAGATCGCCGCGCACCGCGACTCCGCGATGGCCGATGTTGAACGCCTGGCTCTGCGGATACGTGTATCGCCAGATCTGGCGGCCCGAGCGCGCATCGATCGCCCACAGGTTGTCGACGGTGCTGACGTAGATGACGCCGTTGACGAGGATGGGCGTCGCTTTGACGGCCTGTCCCTGGTTGGTCTGGAAGGCCCAGGCCAGCGTCATCTGGTTCACGTTGGCCGGCGTGATCTGCGTGAGGCGGCTGTGGTGCTGTCCCGTGTAGTCGCCGTGATAGGTCGGCCAGCTGTCGGCGGTGGGCTTCAGCAGGAGACCGGGGTCGACGCCCTGAGCCCCCACGATCAACACGAAGGCCACGAAGACATCGAAGAACACGAATAGAACTGTTCTCTTCGTGAGCATCGACCCCTTCGTGATCTTCGTGTTAACGAAGCGTCTGCAAGTACGCCAGCACATCATGCATGTCCGCATCGGTGTACTTCCCCAGCTGCTCGACGTGCGCCTGCAGCGGCTCGTCAACGGTGAATCGAACCTGCTTCGTCGGAAACGAACGATACCAGCCGGAGGCATCGGTCAGGCCAATCGTGAACTCGTCGCGGTAGGTCAAGCGACCGGCCACCGTCTGACCGTTCGCAAGCGTGACCGTCACCTGCGCCGCGCGCTTCGGATCACGCGGAGGGCCGCCCGGATAGAGCATGCGCTGCAGCAGTTGAAGCCCCTGAACGCGAGCGGCCAGGCCCGCCAGGTCACCCGCTGCGGAATGACACCGCGTGCAGGCCGTGTCGAAATATTTCTTACCCGCTGTCGCGTTTCCTGTCTGCAGGTCGGACACGTCAACACTTCTGCGCCCACCGACTGCGGATTCCGCCTGCGTCTTCTGATCGTGAATGAACGCGACCATCGCCATGAGATCGGTGTCCGGCAGGTTGAACGGCGGCATGTTGCCCCGGCCTGAACGCACGAGCGGCAGGATGCGATCGCCGCGGACGTCCGTGGCGACGACGTCGGAGCGCGTCAGGTCCGGCCCGCCTTCTCCCCCACCGGCGTCGCGCCCGTGGCAGAAGCCGCACTGCGCCGCAAACCGCGTGCGCCCAGCCTCGATCTGTTCAGCAGGGTACTGTTGCGGCGTCGCCGTCTGCGGTGGGCGCTGCGATGCAGGGCTCGCCTGCCCGCGCCCCTGCGGCGCAGCTGGCGCGGCCCCGGCTCCGCGGCCACGCTGCGCGTCCGCAATCGCCCCCGCATACAGAAACAGCGCAACAAGGAGAACGTAGTGTCCGGCTTTAGCCGGACCTGAATTCCGCGACCGCATGCCGGACGAGTATTATC
>DATLLQ010000267.1:0-7791 GCA_035537775.1 Vicinamibacterales bacterium
TACCGCTGCAACACGCCGCGGCAGCTGTACGCGATGTGGGACTCGGGCCGCATCGGGCCGAAGCCACCCGACTCCGCCTCGTGGGGCAACTGCGACGAGGACTGGAAGCGCGAACAGATCGTCAGTCCGTATCCATACAAGACCGCCCAGGAACACTACGAAGCGCTGATGGCGGCGGCCAAGGCAAAGGGCGGCCCGACGGTCTACACCAAAGCCACTGTCCCCGACTGGGATGGTTACTACCAGCGCAACGGACAGGCCGATCGCGGCTCCGAGTGGATCTGGGGAGTGACGCAGTCACCGACGGTGCTGGCGCTGCTCACGCCGAAGTACCAGACCTACATGGTTCAGACCACCTACCACGAGGCCGTCACAAATGCGCCGCAATGGAGCGCGTCGTTCTGCTGGCCCGAAGGGTTCATCCGCTGGTGGTCCCAGCCGTCGCGAGCAGGAGACTTCCAGCTGACGATGACCACCTGGAACGTTCAGTTCATCTCGGGCATCGCCGACAATTTCCTGCGTCAGGTGATGGTCGGCAAGCAGACGCACGTGCAGAAGACGCCGCAGTGGTTCGGCGAGACGATCGGCTTCTGGGATGGGACCACGCTCGTGACGTGGACGTCGAACATCCAGGCGTGGCAGCTGTCGCACGCGATGTTCGAGAGCAGCCCGCAGATGCAGACGATCGAAACGTGGAAGCCGGCGATGCAGGAAGGCAAGTTCGTCGGCCTGGAGCACGAGACGATCTTTTACGATCCGGAAGCGTTTGTGGTACCGGTACGCGCCTCGTTCCGCTTCAATCGCGTCGCGACGCCCGACGCACCGGAACGCCGGTACAGCTACATTCAGTGCCTCACCAACATCTTCAACACCAACGGGCGTCCCGGTCAGGTGACGAACGCAGACCCGCGGTTCGTCGATTACTATGGTCGTCCCTGGGCCAAGAACTGGGAGAAGTTCTTCGAAGCTGGATGGGATAAACCGGAAGAAGAGCTTCCGTCGGCGATCACCGATATCTTTAAATAGCTGGAGTTGTAATGACTACGCGCACACTTCGGGCTCTGACGACGGCAGCCGGCGCGGCCGCGCTGGCGGTGATCTTCGCGACACCGGCGTTCACGCATCACTCCTTCGCGATGTACGACCAGAACAAAGTGGTCACCATCACCGGCGTCGTCAAGCAGTACGTGCCGCAGGCAAATCACGCCGAGTTCCACGTCTATGTTCTCGCGCCCGATCGAAAAGGGCTGGAGAAGGGCAAGGACGGCAAGTACGTCGAGTACGGCGTGGAGATGGCGGGCACCGCGCAGCTCGAGCGCCAGGGCATCACCGCTCAGACCTACCCCGCCGGAACGGTAATCAGCTTCAGGGTCAATCCGCTTCGCGACGGCACGAACTTCGGCGCGCGCGTTGGCGCACTCGCGAAGTGCCCGGTGGATCCGACAACCAAGAAGCCGAAGCTGCCCGAAGCCGGCAAGCACTGCGACTCCGTAGCCGGCGTCACGCTTACCGGCGGCAACACGTTTTAGCGCGTTTAGATCGATCCATGAGGCACCCCTTTCCCCTTCGGTTGTCCCTTAACGTCCGGTCCTCCGGACGGCTGAGCCTGCCGCGACAGCCACGAGGCGGTCGCGGCAAGACCAATGAGCGGGGCCATCACCGAGCCGAGCAGCAGGTTGCTTAGCGCGACGATCGAGAGCATGACCGCGATCGTGACGAGGCCAGCCCACCGGCTGGGCAGCAGGAACGAAGCCGCCGCGGCGCCTTCCATGATGATCGCCCCGATCGAGTAGACCTGCGCCAGAGCCGGCAGCGCCGACGGCGTCACGTAGGCGCGGGCCAGGGCGAAGACCCCGTAGGGGCGGTCGTAGATCGCGAAGAACGCCTCGCCGCTCCAGTACTCCGGCGTCAGCTTGCCGACGAGTCCGCCGAGGAACACCAGCGAGATCAGGCACCGGGCGACGAACGGGGGCACGAGCGCCCAGTCGCCGGCGGTCCGCGGGCGTCGGAACGCGTACCAGCTCATCCACAGGGCAACCCAGAAGCTGGTGGTGAAGGTCGCGTCGTTGTAGCTGCCGAGGTGGAGCAGCAGCGCGAGGGAACCGGCAAGCCAAGCCAACGCGGCGACCCGGCCAGCGTGCCAGGTTCGCCGAATGGCGAACCCGAGTGCGACGCAGATGGGCGCGAGGTAGGCGACCTTGAGGGTCGTGATCGCCTGGAGCGACGACGGGAAGAAGTCGAATACCAGCGGCTGGGCGCGGTAGATCCGATCGATCTCGGGGAAGGCCCAGCTTTTCCACAGCCAAGCGGCGAGTAGCGCGAGGTTGAGCCAGCGCAGCGGCTCGATCGGAGCGTGGTGAGTTGGGGGAGGGGCGCTCACCGGGCCGGCCAGGGGATCGGTTCCACCCGCGTCACGACGACGCCCGCCGTGTCGGGCGGACCCGGCCGCAGATGGTAAGCCGACCGCACCCGGAGGTCGCGGTATGCCGACTCCAGGTACACCCAGTGTTCACCAGCACCGACGTGTTGACGCCTCTCGAATCCGAACGTGAAGATCCGGGGCGGATAGTGGTTGAGCATGCCGGCCTCGACCTCGCCGGGTGGAGCCGAAAGGTCTCGCGCGGCGAGCGGCCGCGGTGACACCCAGTACCGGTTCGCGAAGTTGTACATGGCCGGGACCGGCTGGAGCGCGGCCCACAGCGCGAAGGGCTCGGTCCGCAGATGGAACCGGGACATCGACAGCCGAGCTACCGCCGGGTGGATGGGCACGGCGGCGAGGAATCCCGAGACGAGCGCGCAGCCCGCGAGCATCGCGACCGCGCCGAGATCGCGATGGCGCCGAAGGTGGCGCGCGACGCGAACGGCTGGGAGGATTGTCCGGGGAGCCACGGGTGCCCTCCGAACTTTGTCTCATCGGAGCCGCGGCACGCAACTCGGGGGGCCCAGACGCCACGGCCGGTGTGTTGTCCACGGCACGGCCCTCCGATCCTCGAAACGGGCAAGGACGACACTATTCGCGATGGCACCAACTTCGGTGCGCGCGTGGGCGCACTCGCGAAGTGCCCGGTGGACTCGGCAACCAAGAAGCCGAAAGCTCCCCGAAGCCGGCAACCTTGCGACTCGGTGGCCAGCGTCACGCTCACCGGCGGCAACACGTTCTGAACCCTGAAGGCGCTCGTTTGACGCCCGACCACGACACACTGAGACACCGAGACACCGAGCGTTCTTTGGCATTGATCTCGGTGCCTCAGTGCCTCGGTGTGTCGCACGCGCCAACACCCTGTCCAAAGAGTCCTATCGGTCTCCAACCCTGCTGTAGCGCACCGCAGCGACCGACACCAAGAAGCAACAGCGCATAACTGACTGCCGGAGGCGTCTCCTCGGTCTGGTTGTTCCATCGCGCGACACGGTTCCACTGTTGGGGACGTAAAGAATGAGACCCGTGGCGGCCCGAGAGAGCTCTGCACGATCGGGCAGCGGAAAACCCGTCGACGGTACGCGGCCGCGTACTCACGCGCCGGCCCCGATGAGCAAAACCGCGCAGCCTGCGACTCCGGGGCGAGACGACGCGTCTCGCGTCGAGGAATTCCTGCAGTCGCTGGCCCGCGCAATCCGTCAGTTCCACACCTACCCCGCCACCAGTCCCCGCTGCGTCGAGGCCGTTTAAGAATCCCATCGCGCCCTCGCGCTCGTCGAGGTTGACACGCTCCCCTGCGTCGTCAGCCCGCACGAACTTCTCGTCAACGGCGGCGCCGTCGGCCGCGGCACGCTGATCGAGCACGAGCTCGCCCGCCGGTTGTACGAGGCCCGCTGCCAGGCGCTGGAGATCAACCGCATCGCGACGCGCCGCGACCTCGCCCGCTTCTGCACCGAACTGGCCGCGCGACGCGACGGCTCCACGACACCGCTCGGCGAGCGCCTGCGGAACCACGGCGTCGAACGGATCCAGGTCAGCGCCGCGTTCGAGCCGCAGATTCTCCAGGTCGACGCTCCTGCCGCCATGAGCGCGTTGGTCGAACACGATCGACAGCAGCAGGATGCACTGCCAACTGCCGGGCGCACCACGCACCTGTATCCCGCCGACAAGGGCTGGGTACGCGTAGACCCCGGCGCGGCCACGCGGGGAGTCACGCTCTCCGGGTTGGCGGTCCTGGTGGAAGACCCTGGCTCGCTCGCGCAGATGCTCTCGAGGCTGGTGAGCGTTCCCGGCGACGAGCTCCTCTCGCCCGGCGACGCGCTCGAACAACGGTGCGAGGACGTGGCGCGCCTGTACTCGTCGCTCGAACCCGCCGTCGCGCGCGCCCGATTCGCAAAACTCGCCAACACCGTGCTGTCGCTTGAACCGACGCAGCGCCGCCGCCTGCTGTCGGACACGGTATTGCCGGCACTGGTCGATGGACGCCCGGAAGGCGAACTGCTGCGCGATTTTCCTGACATCGATCTCGCCGAAGCATTGTCGCTGTTCCTTGATGTGGAAACGGCGGCCCCGGAACTGTTGACGACCGCCCTGGACCGGCTGCAGCTGTCGCCGGCACGGCGCGACGCCGTTGGCCCGCTGCTCGAAGAACGGATTCGCGCCCGGGAAGGAGCGGCCGTCGCGGATCACCGCAACGACGCCGCGCTTCGGGAGCGCACCCAGCAATTGATCCGCGTGGTCACAGGCGACGCCTCCTTCGACGGTTTTGCCGCCTTCGACCTGTGCATTGACGAAGCGACCGAGGGCGTGATCGCGGGAACCAGCGACGCGATCGGCGCCACGAACCTCGCGGACGCGCGGTTGACGTGCGTGTCGCAGCTGATCGTGCTCAATTCCAATCCCGAGGTCGTGGAGCGGCTCCTCCGCGACGCGACGCGCCTGCTCGGCGAGCTCGAGCGGGCTGGCTCGTGGACGGAGCTGACGTCGAAGCTTGCCGCACTTCAGCAGACAGCCACGGAATTCCGCGAGTCCCGGCCCGAGGTTTCCGCCGCAATCGTCACCGCGGTCGAAACGTTCTACACGCCGGCCCGGTTCGGCCGGCTGCTGACGATGTACGAGGCAGGTGGAGACGAGCACGCCACCGCTAACCTGCTCATCACCGCATGCGGTCAGGGCCTGACGGGCGTTGTCGTCCGGGGACTGCAGGACGCCGCAAGCGACAAGCGGGTCCTCCAGCTGGTCTGCGATCACGCCCTGACCTTCGCTCCGGTTCTGGCCAGGTCGCTCGACGAACTCGCCGTACCACAGCGGGTGGCAGCTATCCGCGCGCTTGGCGCCGCGGGCTGCGGCTATGAGCCGCAAATCGCTCGACAACTGACACACCCCAGCGAGGCCGTCGCCCGCGAAGCGCTGCGCGCGCTGGCCCGCGTCGCCTCCGACGAAGCGGCCGAATCGGTCACCCGGTATGTGCTGCGCCAGGGAGCCGCCGCCGCGGCGGCGGCCGAAGAAGTGATCTGGCAGTTCTCCGCGGTCGCGACGCGCCACTGTCTGCGCAGCCTGCTGCGGCAGCGTCAGTTCGTGATGGCGAACCCCGAGTTCACGCTGCGTCTCCTGCAGCGCAGCGATCGGTTCGAGCCATCCAAACTGGCTGACGTGCTGACGCCGTTGAAGTCTCTGCGCTTTCGATTCTGGAACCGCCCGCTCGCGAAGATCGGACAGCGTGCATCGGAGCTGCTGCAGCCATGAGCGCCTTGCCTGATTTCGATCCGGGCCCGTTTCTGCGCGGCTTTGTCGCGCTTCGCCGCCTGACCGGCATGTACCCCGCCGGGCACCCGGTCATCGCCCAGAAGGTGGACGAGATCTTCCAGCCCGTCCAGCAGCAGCTTGCGGCACGCGGCTCGATGACCGTCGACATCATTCACGAACAGCTGCACGTCAACGGCGTCCCCTGCCTCAACGACGGCGCTTCGTCTTCGCAAGCCGTACGTGAGCTGTCCGAGCTTGGCGCACACTCCGTGGAGATTCGGGCCGGCCTTCAGCCCGACGAGCTGCGGCGCGCCGCAGAGTTCCTCGCCAGTGCCGCAGACGACTCCACCGGCGAGCCGATTACCGACAGGCTGGCGGCTCGCGGCATTTCTCATATTTCCTTTGGCCGGATCGTGGCGCTGGACACGCGATGGCGCGCGCCGCAATGGGATGACGGTCCGTCCCAGCCGCTCGAGCCGTCATACGGAGAAGCGCTCACACGCGCCGAGCAGGCGTTCGATACGGTTGCGTCCGGACGGTCGCTCGATGCCGTCAATATCCGGCATCTCGTGCAGCTGCTGATTGGCGAGGTCGCCCGAAGCAGCGCCGCGCTCGCGCAGATTCTGACCCTGAAGGAGTACGAAAACCTTACCTACTGCCATTCCGTGAATGTCGCCATCCTCAGCCTGATGCTCGGCCGTCAGCTGCGGCTCAACGACGATCTGATCACCGTCCTCGTTGAAGCGGCCCTGCTGCACGACATCGGAAAAACGCGCGTGCCGCTCGAGATCGTGCAGAAGCCTGGCGCTCTCGATCGCGCGGAGCGGAAACTGATCGAAGCACACACCACGTTCGGAGCCGAAATCCTCGTGGACACCGTCGGCGTCCACCCGCTTGCGCCGACCGTGGCGCTCGAGCATCACCGCGGCATCAACGGAACCGGCTACCCGGACCTCGGCGGCGGAGTCGTGCCGCACCTGATGAGCCAAATCGTCTCCGTGGCTGATATTTATGAGGCCCTTACCGGCGCACGCTCCTATCGCGAGCCGATGAAGCCGGAGCAGGCGTGCCTCGCCCTCGCCCGCGAGGCGGGATCGAAGTTGAACACAGCCTTTGTCAAAGCGTTCGTGTCCGCGGTGACGTTCTTCCCTGTGGGGTCATTCGTCCGGACGAATCGTGACGAGGTGGGAATGGTGGTGCGGACGAACAGCAGGGACCCGCTGCATCCGGTCATCACGATAACCAACGACACCTTCGAAGAGGTGCGCCAGCAGGTGGACACCTCCGAACGGGATAGCAATGGCCGGTACCTCCGCCAGATCGTTCAGTCGATCACCGGTCAGCCACGTTCGTCCGGGCTGACGGCACTGCTTTCCGCCGCCAGTTGACCCGCGGACACTGCAGCGTTCGATCGAAACGGCCGAGATCCCTGTCAATGGCACTGCATTTTGCAAAGAGAGCCGGTATGCGTGTCGGGAAGAAGCTGACCATCATTCAATTGCTCGGAATTTATCTCTTTGCGGCAATTATCGGGGTGCTCGGTGGCCGGATCGTCACAGCGGCCAACATATACGCAGAGCTGGGCTGGACGGCGATGTGGGTAGAGATCGGTGCCTGGGGACCCACCGCGGCGCCCGAGCAGATCCGCATCGACTCCCGTACATCCGCGCGCAGCTAGGTTCGTCGCGCGCTACTCATCCTCCGCGAGGCGGTGAGACACCGCATATCGTGTCAGCTCCGCATTCGTACGCATCGCCATCTTCTCCATCAGGCGGGCGCGGTACGTGCTGATCGTCTTGACGCTCAGCGTCAGCAGTGTGGCGATCTCCGAAACCGTCCTGCCGCTGCCGATTTGCCGCAGCACTTCGTACTCGCGGTCGGACAACCGTTCGTGCGGCCGTTCATCGCTGGTAAAACGGGTCCGCGCCGCCATCTGCGCGAGGACTTCGGCCGAGAAGTACTTGCCGCCGCGAACCAGCCTGTTGACAACCGTTACCAGCTCGACATCCGCCGCCTGTTTCGTCAGATAGCCGGACGCGCCGGCCGCAATGGTGCGCTTCTCGAACTGATCCGCGGCGTGCACGCTGAGGATCAGCACCGGGGTCCGTGGCTCGATCTCACGGATCCGC